>SXOM01000628.1 GCA_005776735.1 Pseudomonadota bacterium | reverse complement strand
GAGCCCGGCCCGCTGGAGGAGCCACCGCCGCACCTCTTCGTTGGTGGACATCGGGGTGCCGTCGACCCCGGGGCGGCCGAACAGGTCGAACCGGACCGAGAGGTACATCGCGCCTTGCGGCACGAGGTGGTGCACACCGAGCTGGGTGAGGCCTTCGTCGAGCACGGTGAGCCGCTCGCGCAGCGCCCCGCGGAACTGCGCGCCGAACTCGGCCATCGCGGCGTCGTCGGCGAGAAGGTGCGCGGTGGCGACCTGCTCGGGCTTGGGGGCCCACGCGCCCACGTGGCCGATGAACGCCTTCATCCGCTCGGCGAAGACCGGCGGGAGCACCGCCCAGCCGACCCGAAGGCCGGTGGCGGCGAAGCTCTTGCTGATGGCATCGACCGTGACGACGTACGGCGCGCACTCCGGCACCAGCGCGCACGGGTGCGCGTGTGCGGCCTCGCCGTAGGTCAGGGTCCAGTACACCTGGTCCCACATCCACAGGAGCGGCCGGGCGCCGCTCGCGGCGCGGCGGCGGTTCTCCGCGACCACGGCGCGCGCGATCTCGGCGAGCCGCTCGGGCTTGATGACCGTGCCCGTGGGGTTCTGCGGGGAGTTGAGCGTGAACAGGCGCGCGCGGGTGAACGGCTCCTCCAGCTCGGCGGCCGTGGGCATGAAGTCGTTCTGGGCCTGCGTCGCCACCGTTTCCTGCACGGCATCGGTGAGCTGGCCGTAGTAGCCGTTGTTCCAGCTCGGTACGCAGTACAACAGCGTGTCGCCGGGCTCGAGGAAGAGGCGATACGTCGCGTACATCACCGGCCGGGCGCCGCTGGCGACGACCACCCAGTCCGGCGCGACCTCGATCCCCAAGGCGCGCGCGTACCAGTCCGCCACCGCCTTGCGCAGCTCGGCGATGCCCTCCGCGGGCGGGTAGTTGGTGTGGGCGGCGTCGAGCGCACGCTTGACCCCTTCGCTCAGGACGGCCGGCACCGGGAACTGCTGCGCGTCGAAGTCGCCCACCGTCAGGTTGCAGACGGGCTGCCCCTGCGCGATGAGGGCACGCACCTCGGCGGCGATGCCGAGGATGAGCGAGCCTTGCATCTCGCGGGCGATGCGGGTGAGGGCCAGCGCGGCGAAGCCGCGCGGGTCGGCGGGAAGGTGGGCAGCGAGCTTCGTCACGGGCGCGCGGCTATCGGCGCCCGGGCGGTTCGGCAACGCGCGACGCGGGCTACTGCGGCGGTGCGGCCGGGGCGGGGCGGGCGCCGACGAGCACGAGCTTGACCTTGCCTTCGGCCCACCCCTCGGGGGTCTCCCCCGTGGAGTACGACCACGTGCGCTTTTCGGCGGGCGCGAACGGCTTGGCGTGCGCCTCTTCCATCGGGAGGCCGCCCGGGCCCGCCTGCGCCGCGATGGGCCAACTCACCGCCTTGAGCTTCTTGCCCTCGCCGTCGAGGAACTGGAGCTCGAGGTTGGCGTACTCCAACGCGACCGTGGCGTTGTTGGTGATCTCGGCAGTGATGCCCCAGCCGTCCTTGGCGCCCGCGGCGTCGCCCGCGAGGTTGACCGGCGCGACCACCGGCTCGGCGATGGCCACCAGCGCGGTGTACTCCGCGACGTCGACCATGGTCTTGGCGCGCTTCTTGAGCGCGGCGTCGGCGAAGTCGTTCTCCGCGAGGAACTTCTTCCAGGCGTCGACCGACCCGTCGGCCTCGGCCACGGCGAACGCCGCGTTGGAGCGACCCTCCTGCATCTGCTTGGCCTTGCGCGACGAGGCGAACCGCTGGAGCACCGCGTCGTAGTCGGCGATGGCGTGGGACTCTTCGGCGCGCTTGACCATGAGCTCTTCCAGGCGACTCTCGGCCATCAGCTTGTCGGCGCCACTGGGTTCGGTCGCGAGGAAGGCCTCGTAGGCCTCGATCGTGTCGGCCTTCTTTGCGTCGCCGTAGGGGTCGGCGCAGCCGAGCATCACCAGGACGGGGAGTAGAAATCGCATGAGCAGCCTCCGCGACCGACTCTATCAGAACGTCAAGCGCTTGTCAGCGGACGCCCGCCGCTTTCATGCTCCCTTTTTCTCGCTCTCCCGCTTCACCCACCCCGTGGCGTCGGTGAGGCCCTTCTTGCTGATCATGTCGGCGACGAAGCCGGGGACGTAGCCGGTGAAGCGGATGTCGACGGAGTACTCGAGCCGGGAGCGCGGCGGGTCGGCCTGGAGCGGGGTGACCCGCCAGTAGCCGACGGAGTCGTCGAGGTCGGACTTCCGGGAGTAGTCCAGCGTCCACGTCAGGTAGCCGGCGGGCTTGTTGACCTTGTGCCGGATGAAGTACTCCACGTCGGCGCCCATCACGTCGAGCACGAAGCGGGTGTACAGCTCGTCGCCCGCGACCCGGTAGTTCCCGCACTCGGCCACCTTGTCGACCATCTGCGGGTAGTGGGAATAGTCGAGGATCTTCGACCAGATGGTCTCGGGCGCGGCCGCGATGTCCATCATCGCGACGCCGCGGCCGCCCGACTCGACCTGCTGCTGCTTGAGGACGACCTTCCCCGCCGCGAGCGACACCTTGTCGGCGTCGCTCAGCGAGACCGCCGGCGGCGCGCCCTTGTACGCGGTGACGACGCCCTGGTGCGGGTGTGGCTTGGTCGCGTCGGCGGCGTACGCGGGGAGGGCGGCGAGGAGGCTGAGGAGCATGGGGCTCTCCGGGTCGTCGGGGGAGCTAATCGTTCGCGTCGGCCGCGGCTCGCCGGGCGGGTACCGGGATACCCGCCGCCCATGTCCGAGATTCCCCTCGCCGAGCGGCTGCGCGTCATCGAGGTCTACACGTCGGTGCAGGGCGAGAGCACGTGGGCGGGCCTCCCGTGTGTCTTCGTCCGGCTCGCGGGGTGCAACCTCCGCTGCTCCTGGTGCGACAGCACCTACACGTTCACCGGCGGCACCGCGCGCTCGATCGCGGACGTCGTCGCCGAGGTGGTCGCGACCGGCGTGCCGTTGGTGGAGCTGACGGGGGGGGAGCCGTTGGTCCACAAGCAGTCCATTCCGCTGATGCAGGCGCTCTTGGACCGCGGTCTCACGGTGTTGTTGGAGACCAGCGGCTCCCGCGACATCGGCCCGGTCCCGGCCGGGGTGCACACGATCCTCGACCTGAAGCCGCCCGACTCCGGCGAGGAGCGGGCAAACCTCTGGAGCAACGTGGAGAAGCTCCGCCCGGGCGACGAGGTGAAGTTCGTGCTCGCGTCGCGTCGGGACTACGAATGGGCGCGGGAGGTGATCCGCCGTACCCGGCTGCACGAACGCGCCGGGGTGCTCCTCTCGGTGGTGTTCGGGAAGCTCGCCCCCGCCGATGTCGTGGCGTGGATGCTCGCCGACGCGGTGCCGGCGCGCTTCCAACTGCAGATGCACAAGTTCATCTGGCCGCAGGAGGCCCGCGGGGTGTGATAGGGACGCCCTCATGGCCACTGTCGAGACGTTCGAGCTGAAGATCGAGGGCATGAGCTGCGGCGGCTGCGCCGCGTCGGTCGACAAGGCGTTGCGCACCGTGCGCGGCGTGGCCGACGTCAAGGTCGACCTCGCCGGCAAGCGCGCCGAGGTGCGAGGCGAAGGAGTGTCTCGCGCGTCGCTGGTCGCGGTGGTCACCGACGCCGGCTACGACGCGAGCTGAGGCGCCCACCGCCGTCGCGCGTCGCCTCCCGCCGGGGCCAGGGCCCCCGGCCTCTTCGACGCCGCCGCGCCCTCCAACGCGCGCTCGCAGTTCGACATGGCCACGCCGACCACCCCCGCCGGGGCCAGGGCCCCCGGCCTCTCCGGGCGCCGCCACGCCGTCCAACGCGCGCTCGCAGTTCGACATGGCCACGCCCACCGCCGCGCCTCGACGGCCCGCTCGCAGTTCGACATGGCCACGCCCACCGCCGCGCCTCGACGGCCCGCTCGCAGTTCGACATCGCCACGCCCACCAAAATACTGCTCGAAGTTCGGCATCGCCACGCTCACCGACCTGGGGCCGGTGCAGCAAGACCCTCGCGGTTCGGCGTGCCCCCCGTTGTGCCAAACGCCGCCGCTCGGTGGCCGGTTCGGTGACGCGGCGGGTGACGGGTCGGGTGGAATTGGCCGAGCGGAGCGCCGGTTCGCCGCTTGCGGCGAACCGGCGGGGGAGCGAGCGCCAATTTCACCCGGCCCGGCAGGACCCGGGGGTGACCTCGTCTTTCCCCCGCCGAACGCCAGACGTTTGCCCCCACAGGACGCCGACCCGCGCCCCGGGTCGCCGCGTCTTGCCCGGCCCCCGCTAGACGCGGTTCTCGGTGCCGATCTGGTCGGTGCCCCACTCGTGCGGCACGACCAGGAACGCCGTCGGCGTGTGGTCGAGCAGGCGCTCGACGGTGCTGCCGCGGAGCGCGTCGAGCAGGCCGTGACGGCCTTCGGTCACGCACGCGATCAGGTCGGCGGACCAGGTGCGGGCGGTGTCCTCGACCGCGTCGACCACGCCGCCGTCGGCGGTCCAGTTGAGCGTCGACCACGCCGGGTTCTCCTCCAGCCACTCGGTCTCGACCGCGCCCGGCCCGACGTGCAGCGACGCGAAGTAGGTGCGTTCGGCGGGGAGCGCCTTGGCCAGGATCGAGGTCGCGTCGAACGCCGGAGCGGGGTGGGGCTTGGCCGCCACCGGGATGAGGATGCGCGTGAGGGCGGCCTCGCCGGTCTCGGCGTTGACGAACCCGCGCTTGCTGTGCGGGATCACGAGCACCGGCACCGCGCCGCGCAGCGCGACGGGGGTCGTGACCGAAGGCTCGAGCCACCGGCGAACGCCCGAACGCCCGTGCGCCGCCATCACCACCAGGTCGGCGTGCGACGCGACGATCTCCTCGACGATCGCTTCGTCGGCGCGCTCGCCGACGGCGACCACCTTGCGGTACCGGATGCCGAGGGCGGCGACCTCGTCGTCGCCCGCGGACGCAGGCAGGAAGCCCCATCGCACCAGGGTGTCGCGGACGTGGGGCCCCCAGCGCCAGTCGGGCTGGGCGTTGCGCGGTTCGACGTGGAGGATCTCCAGCTCGGCCTTCAGGCCGATGGCGAGGCGGAGGCCGTGCGCGAACGCGACCATCGCCTCGTCGGAGAAGTCGGTCGGCAAGAGAATGGAACGGATGGCGGCGAGGGTGGGCATGTGGACTCCAGAGGAGTGTAGTCGGTGCACGCGCCGTGCCGCAAGAAGATCAAGCACTTGACGGTTCCGGTGGGGGATTTCACCCGGCGCCGTCGCGCGCGATCGTGAACAAATCCACACGGTGCAGGGCCGGGCTCCCCGAGAGTCGCGGTTGGCCCGGCGTCATGCCGCCGCCCGCTCCCGGTGTGGGGCCGCGACGCGGTTCCAAAAACGACTGACGGGTCGGTTTTCCGACCCGTCAGTCAGTTTCGCGAACCGCTACTTGGCGCTCTCGACGCGCTCCTTCAGGTCCTCGGTCACGAAGTCCAGCAGGGTGGTCGACAATTCGATGATCTGCTGGTGCGTGAAGCCCTCGTTGCGGAGCTGGCGGTAGAAGGCGCGGGCCACGGAGCGATTCCGGTTTCGGAACAGTTCGTCGGCGGTCTGGGTCTGAGGGGTCATGCCGGTTCCGGGGAGGGGCGCAAGGAGACAAGCAAGGCCCGTGCCGGCGGGGCGCGACGAATAAGCAAGGTTCAATGGTGGCGGGAGCGCCCGCCGCGAATCCCGGTACGCAGATCGGGTGCGAAGCGGCCTACGCACCGCGACGCCGCGCACGCACCCGCGATAGCGGATCGGCGATGCTGGTCTGGGTCCTGAGCGCCGTCGGCGCGCCGCTGGTCTACGCCGCCCACACCGGGGGGGGCCTCGGCTTTCGCTTGGAGAGCTCGGCCGGCGTGGTCGAGGGCCAGGCCGACGTGTTCACCGCGACGCTCGACCTCACCGCCGGCACCGGTGCGGTGGTGGTCGACGCCACCTCCTTGGCCACCGGCTACGGTCCCCGCGACCAGCGGATGCTGGTCTTCGCGCTCGACGTCGCCACGTTCCCCGAGCTGCGCTTCGACGTCCAGCGGGTCGTGCGCGGCGGGGAGGGCGAAGAAGGCCCGCTCACCCTGCACGGCACCCTGCTCCTGCACGGCGTGGCCATGCCGCTCAGCGTGCCGGCGCTGGTCAGCCGCGAAGGCGACAACCTGCGCCTGCGTGGCGAGGTGCCCCTGGTCCTCGCCGACCACGGCATCCCCGACCCGTCGGTGCTCGTGGCGCGCGTCTCCCCCACCGTCCTCGTCACGTTCGACCTGCTCGGAGCTCCCTCGCCATGATCGTGCTCGACACCCTGCACCTGGAGGTCGACGGCCCGACCGCCCGGCTGCGCCTGGACCACGGCAAGGCCAACGAGATGGGCCGCGCGCAGATCGCCGAGTGGGAGGCGCTGTGCGCGTGGCTGGAGTCCGGCGCCGTGCGCACCCTGGTCACCTACAGCGACCGCCTCAGCAGCAAGGGCGCCCCGCTCTTCATCGCCGGCGCCAACGTCACCGAGCGCGCGAGCTGGCCGGTCGCCGAGGTCAAGGCGCACGTCCGGCGCCAGCGGGAGTGCCTCATCCGGCTGCGCCACGCGCCGGTCTTCCACGTCGGCGTGGTGCACGGCCTCGCGCTGGGCTGGGGCACCGAGTTCATGATCGCGTGCGACTGGCGCATCGCGACGCCGGGCGCGCGGTTCGCGCTGCCCGAGACCGGCCTCGGCATCCTGCCCGGCGCGGGCGGCGCGGCCGAGCTCGCGGCGATCGTGGGCCCCAACCACGCGCTGCGGCTGGGCATGACCGGCGAGCCGGTCGACGCCGCCGAGGCCCACCGCATCGGCCTCGTGGACGAGCTGGCCGCCGACCTGGGCGCGGGCCTGGCGCGGGCCACGGCCCTCGCGCGGCGGATGCAAACCCGCTCCCCCACCGCGATCGCGGCCTACAAGGCCGCGGTCCTCGCCAGCGTCGGCACCCCCGCCGAGCTCCGCCGTACGATCGAGGCGCAGGCCTACGAACACTGCGTCGACTCGGGCGAGGCCGCCATCGGTCGCGCCAACTTCGCCGCGATCAACGCGGGCGAGGTGCCGACGTGGGGGCCGTTCTCCCGGTGGGACCCTTGATCGCGCTCTTGTGGGCGTGCGCCACCGAGTGCGACGCCGACTGCCGCTTCGAGCGTGCGAAGCTCACCCTGTCCACCGACAAGGCGGCCACGCTCGCCGAGCTGCGCGCGGTCGCCGACCCCGTGGAGCGCGACATGGTGGCGATGCGGCTCGCGCAGGTCGACCCGACGCAGGCCGGGTACCTGTGCGCCGAGGTGACCACCGCGTACGGGCTCACCCGCTGTGAGCAGGTCGTCGGCCGGCCGCACCTGGGCGCGACGCCCGCCCCGTGATCGTCGCCCTCCTCGTCGCGTGCGGCACGCCCGCCGCTCCCCCGCTGGCGGTCCCCACCCGCGCGGAGGACTGCGACGCCGAGCCGGCGCCGGAGCTGCGCACCTTGTGCCTGGTGCAGGTCGCCGGCCAGCTCGGCCGCGATGGCCAGGCCGAGGCGGCGCGCGCGGCGTGCGCGGCGGTGACCGACCCGACGTGGAGCCAGGAGTGCCACTTCCGCGCCGGCGAGGAGCTCGCGCGCGCCGGCCACCTCGCGGTGGGCCTGGAGCTGTGTGGGAAGGCGGGGCGGTTCCGCACGTTCTGTTTCACCCACGCGGTGTGGAACGCGCCGGACGACGGCGCGCCCCTCCCCACCTGGGAGGCGCTCGGCGCCGCGTTCTCCGACGTCGAGGGTGTGGACAACCTGCGGGCCCGCTGGTGGTTCAACCAGTACTTCGGCGTGGGTCGCGCCGACGCCACCGCCGCCCGCGCCGCACCGGCGGAGAGCGCCGCCGCCGCGCGGGGGGCGTGGGCGCTCGAAGCGGTGCGCCTGGCCGACGGCGACATCGCCCGCGCCAAGGCGGCGTGGACCGGTGCGCCGTTGGAAGGACCGACGCTCTCGCCGCCCGCACGGGTGGGGCGCTACGACCTCCCGTTCCCGATCGACGCCGAGCGCGCCCTCCCCGGCGTGCCCGGCTTCGGCGGCAGCCGGCGACTGGTCGGCGAGACCGACGACGAGGACGTCGACATCGCGCTCCTGGAGGGGGCCTGGTTCCGCGAGGCCACCGGCGCCGACACGTTTTCGCCGTACCTCGACGACGTGCGGCCGCGGGTCCGGTACACCGCCTTGCGGGCGTTCCGCAGCCTGCCGTCCCCCGACGCCGAAGCGCGGCTCACGGCGCTGGAAGCCGACCCCGACCCGATCGTCCACGCGCACGTCGTCGACGCGCTGCGCTACCGCACCTGGGAGGGGAAAGGAAAGCGTCCCCCGGGCGCCCCGCCGCCGCCCCGCTGAGCCCGCGCGGCGCCGCCGGCCGCGCGCCGGCCTCGGTACACGGCGG
>SXOM01000097.1 GCA_005776735.1 Pseudomonadota bacterium | reverse complement strand
GGCCGCCGGGGGCGCGCCGACGTGGTCGCGCGCGGCGCCGAGCTTGCGGCCCAGGTCGCGTGCGTCGGTGCGGACGTCTTCGCCGGCCTCGGCGCGCTGCGCGAGCGCGAAGTACTCCCGCCGGAGCGCGGCGAGGCCGCCGCCGTCGGCGGCCGGTACCGACTTCTTGGCCAGGCCCGCGCACAGCGCCGCGTCGCGGTCCAGCCCGGCGAGGAGCACGTCGCGCACCGGCACAACGGCCGGGTTGGCGAGCGGGACCGCCCGGATGCGCGCCGCGGTGTCGGTGTAGGCCTTGGCGCAGCCGTCGAACGCGGCGCGCGACGCGTCGAGCCGCGCGAGGTCGCGCCCGGACAGCGCCATGTGGGTGATCGCCACGCTGCGGACGTGGTCCCAGTCGGGTTGGCCGTACTCCGAGGCGCTCCGCCGGTACCCGTCGGCGGCGGACCACGCGGGGTCGTCCTTCGCGATGCGGCCGCCGCTCACGGCGGGGATCGGCGGCGGCGCGCCGGGCGGCGCGGGCGCCGGCGCGGCCTCGACCTTCTCCGCCTTCACCGACGGCGCGGCGGCCTTCTTCTCGTCCGCCGCGGGCTTGGAGCGACACGCCCCCATGGGCAGGAGCAAGACCAGCAAGCCTGCGGTCACGACGCGTCGTGTCATGCGGCCTCGTAGCGCGCCGTCACGGCGTCAGCCCGAGCTCACGCGCGCGGCGCCGGGTGGCGTCGGGGCCTTCGGCGGGCATGCCGTACCAGTTCACCCCGCCGCACGCCGCGCACGCACCTTCGAACCGGCCCGCGAGCTGGCCGAGCCGCACCGCGGTGGCCTTCGGTCCCTCCCAGAGCGTGCGGAAGTCGTGCTCGACCAGCGAGCCGAGGTCGAGGTCGCCGGCCAGGTCGGCGCAGCACATCATCAGGTGGCCGTCGTGGCGGACCACGGGCGTGAGCCACGCCCCCGGGCAGGGGCCACGGGCCGTGTGGGCGTCGTCGGCCTGCCACGGGCGGGCGCGCCAGACCCCCACGGAGAAGCCGTCGTCCTGGGCCTCGTCGACGCCGGCGTCCGCGAGGGTGCGCTCGTACAGGGCGTCGGCGGCCGCCTGGCCCGGGCCGCCGCCGCCGACGCTCAGCCGCTTGAAGAGCACCTCCAGGTGGCCGCCGCCCGGGCCGTGGCAACGCCACCACCCGCGCCAGTAGGCCAGGAACGCGGCGGCCTCGTGCGCGTTGCCCGGCTGCACGACGAACTGCACCTGGACGTCGATGCGCCCGGCGCCGCGCCGGTGCGCGAGCAGGTAGCGCACGTGGCGCCGCGCGCGTTCGAGACCGTCGCGCCCCTTCACGCGGCGGTAGGTCGCGGGGGTGGCGGCGTCGAGCGTGAAGACCACCAGGAGCGGCACGGCGCGGGCCTTGAACGCGAGGAGGCGATCCAGGCGGGGCTCGGTGAGCGTGAGGCCGTTGGTGTCGATGCGGACGTGGCCCACGCGCCCGGCGAGGCGCTCCCCCGCCCGGCCGATCATGCGCTCGAGGTCGGGGTGGAGCGAGGGGTCGCCGAGCCACTGGAGGATCACGTGGTCGAAGTGGCAGTCCCCGGCGACGAGCCCGTCCAGCACGCGCTCGTAGGTGGTCCAGGCCATGCGTCCCTTGGGCACACCGTGCACCTGGTCCCAGCCTTCGGCGTGGGGCGCGCACATCCGACACGCCAGGTTGCACTGGTCGGTCGGCTCGATCTGGAGGACGCCGAGGCCGGTCGGAACGGGAGGCACCCGGGAATGTAGCGGCGGGCGCCGGACCCTGCCCGGCGTGCAGCCGGTCGCGGCCCGCCGCCCACACGAACCCTTGGCTTGAGAACCGGCGGGCGCTGGGGTACAGTCCGCGCCATGCTCGTGCTGCTCGCCCTCTTCGGCTGCCAGAACCCCTGCCAGACCCTCTGCCAGACCATGGCGGATCGGGCCTACGAATGCGGGCTCTCGGTCTCTCAGGACGAGCTGGAGAGCTGCGTGCTCGCCAACGAGCAGCCCACGCCCGAGTGGTCGGCCCAGTGCCTCGAAGCCGACGACCCGCAGCGGTTGGAAGAGTGGTGGACGTGCGACGAGATCGCCGAGAACTACACCAACGGGGCGAACTAGATAAGCAGCGGGGGATGTCCGCGACCGGCTCCGCGCCCGAAGCTGCTCCGCCTCCCGCGCCCGAGGCCTACGGCAAGTACTACCTGATCGACAAGATCGCGGTCGGCGGCATGGCGGAGATCTTCCGCGCCAAGACCTTCAGCCATGGCGGGTTCGAGAACCTGCTGGTGGTCAAGCGCATCCTGGCCCACATGTCCGACAACGAGGCGTTCGTCCAGATGTTCCTGGACGAAGCGCGGGTCACGGCGCTCCTGCAGCACGCCAACGTGGTCCGGGTGTGGGACTTCGGGAAGATCGCCAACAACTACTTCCTCGCGATGGACTGCGTCGAGGGCAAGGACAGCAAGCTCATCCTGCGCAAGCTGTTCGAACGCCGAAAGATGCTGCCGCGCGAGTTCGCGGTGTACATCGCCGCAGAAGCGGCCAAGGGTCTCGACTACGCCCACCGCAAGAGCACCAACGCCGGGCAGATGCTCAACATCGTGCACCGCGACGTGAGCCCGTCCAACCTCTTGGTGTCCTACGCCGGCGAGGTGAAGGTCGCCGACTTCGGCATCGTGCAGGCGAGCACGGTCGTCGAGACGACGGCCAAGGGCACGCTCAAGGGCAAGATTGAGTACATGTCGCCCGAGCAGGCGATGGGCGAGCCGCTCGATCGCCGTAGCGACATCTTCTCGCTCGGCATCGTCCTGTGGGAGATGTTGACCGGCCGTCGTGCGTTCAAGACCGACAACGAGGTCAAGACGCTCGACAAGGTGCGCAACGTCGAGATCGAGCGCGCCTCGGTGGTCAACCCGACGGTGCCCGCACGCCTGAGCGACATCGTCGGCCGGTGCCTGGAGAAGGACCCCGACGATCGCTACCAGGACGCCCGCGAGCTCCACTCCGACCTGCTCAACTTCTTGTACCCGGCCACCCCCGACGTGGTGCAGCAGTCGCTCGCCCACTTCATGCAGGAGCTCTTCGCCGAGGAGATCGCGGCCGAGCGCCACCGCCTCGAAGAGGGCACGCGCCTGGCGCGTGTGGTGCACGACGCCGAGCCGAGCCTGGTCCTCGACGACGAAGACGACGAGGTGTCGGTGCCGCCGGTCGTCACGCCCGCGCCGCCGCCCCCGCCCGCGTCGAAGGTGCCGTTGGTGCTCGGCGCGCTGGTCGGGCTCCTGGGGCTCGTCGCGGTCGGCGGGGCCGCGTGGTTCGTGCTCGGCCGCGAACCCGAGACCATCGTGGTCGAGAAGGCCGCGCCGGTGCCGGCGACGAGCGTGTCGGTGAAGGTGGCCCCGGTGGCGGGCAACCTCTTCGTCGACGGGGTCGAGGCGGGGTTCGGCACCACGCTCTTGAAGGAGCTCACGCCGGGCACCCACACCATCGAGGTGCGGGCCGAGGGCTACGAAGCGTGGTCCGACACGGTGCAGGTCGACGCGGGCGACAAGCTCCGGCTCAGCGCGCAGCTCGTCAAGGTCAAGGCGGTCGAGACCCCGCGGCCGCCCCCGACCACCCCCCCGGTCACCCCCCCGGTCACGCCGCCGGTGACGCCGCCGACCACGGTGGTTGCGCCGCCCCCGCCGGTCGACGTGCCCCCGCCGCCGCCCCCGGCGGAGAAGCCCAAGGGCAAGCTCAGCGCCAACGTGTCGGGCGGCTGGGCCGACATCTACGTCGACGGCAAGAAGGTCGGCACCACGCCGCTCATCGGCTACCAGCTCCCGCCCGGCACCTACCAGGTGCGCGCGAAGAACGACGCGTCGGGCCTCGACGTCACCCAGACGGTGAAGGTCGAGTCCGGCGAAACGGCGAAGGCGTCGTTCTCGGCGCAGTAAGCGCCGTCCCGGCGTGGTACCCTCCGGGGATGCGCACCGCTCTCGTGTGGACGTTCGTCCTCGGTCTCTCCTCCGGCTGCGTCGTCGACGCGCCCGAGCCCAAGGAGTCGGCCGCGGAGACCGGCACCAGCGACGACGAAGAAGACGGCGACGGCTACTCGCCGAGCGACGGCGACTGCAACGACACCGACGCCACCGTGTTCCCCGGCGCCGAGGAGCGGTGCGACGGCATCGACAACGACTGCGATGGGGAGATCGACGTCGGCCTCCGCCTCCCGTTCTACCAGGACGCCGACGGCGACGGCTTCGGGGGGGACACCACGATCGACGCCTGCGAGACCCCCGAGGGGTACGCCGCGGTGGGTGGCGATTGCGACGACGCCGACGATGCGGTGTTTCCCGGCGCCCCGGAGCTGTGCAACCAGGCCGACGACGACTGCGACGGCAGCGCCGACGAGGACCTCGGCGAGCCGCGCTGGGCCGACGGCGACGCCGATGGCTACGGCGATCCCGGCGCCGAGGTGAGCGCGTGCGGCGACACGCCGGGACTCGTGGACAACGCCGACGACTGCGACGACACCGACGCCGACGCGTCGCCGGTGGGCGTCGAGGTGTGCGACGAGGCCGACAACGACTGCGACGGGGTGGTCGACGACGGGGTGACGACGACCTGGTACCAGGACGTCGATGCGGACGGGTACGGTGACACCTCGGGCCCCGAGGAGGCGTGCTCCCTGCCGACCGGGTACGCCGCGACCGCCGACGACTGCGACGACGCCGACCCGACGATCCACCCCGCCGCGGCCGAGCTGTGCGACGGCGTGGACCAGGACTGCGACGGCACCGCGGACGATGGCGCCACCGACATGTCCGCGTGGTACGGCGACGGCGACGGCGACGGGCATGGGGCGGGCACCGCGGTCGCGGCGTGCGAAGCGCCCGCCGGGCACGTGTCCAGCGCCGACGACTGCGACGACGGCGACCCCGCGGTGTCGCCCAGCGCCGACGAGGTGTGCAACGGCGTCGACGACGACTGCGACGGCGACGTCGACGAAGCGAGCGCGGTCGACGCCCCGACCTGGTACGGCGACGCTGACGCCGACGGGTACGGCGCTGCCGCGTTCACGGCCGTCGCGTGCTCCGCCCCCTCCGGGTACGTCGCGACGGCCGACGACTGCGACGACCTGGAGGCGGCCGTGCACCCCGGCGCGGCCGAAACGTGCGACGGCGTCGACGAGGACTGCGACGGCACGGTGGACGACAGCCCGACCGACCCGGCCGACTTCTACGCGGACGGGGACGGGGACGGCTACGGCGACGCCGGCACGGCGGTGTCCGACTGCAGCGCGCCGGTCGGGTACGTCGCGGACGCCACCGACTGCGACGATGCCGATCTGGCGGTCCACCCGGGCGCCACCGAGACCTGTGACGGCGCGGACGAGGACTGCGACGGGGTGCCGGACGATGGCGTCGCGACCTCGGACTGGTACGACGACGCCGACTCCGACGGCTACGGCGACGCTGCGGTGGCCACCACGGCGTGCGCCGCGCCGAGCGGTAGCGTGGCCGACGCCACCGACTGCGACGACGCCGACGGGGCCATCCACCCCGGCGCCACCGAGACCTGTGACGGCGTGGACGAAGACTGCGACGGCGTGGTCGACGACGGGGTCGCGACCACGACGTGGTACGCCGACGCCGACAGCGACGGCTTCGGCGATGCGGCGAGCACGGCCGCGGCCTGCGCGGTGCCCGCGGGGTACGTCGCGGTCGACACCGACTGTGACGACGGCGACGCCGCGATCCACCCCGGCGCGACCGAGACCTGCGACGGCGTGGACGAAGACTGCGACGGCGTGGTCGACGACGGGGTCGCGACCACGACCTGGTACGAAGACGCCGACGGCGACGGCTACGGCGACGCGAGCTCGACCTATGCCACCTGCGGCACCCCCGCGGGGTACGTCCTGGACGACACCGACTGCGACGACGACGACGCGCTCTTGTTCCCCGAGTCCAGCGGCGTGTGCCCGGACGGGCTCGACTGTCGTGACATCCTCGACAACGGCAAGAGCGTCGGGAGCGGAACCTACACCATCGACCCCGACGGATCGGGTGGCGGGGTCGATCCCTTCGACGTGCTCTGCGAGATGGACCTGCACGGCGGCGGCTGGACGCAGGCGATCCAGGAGTACCTGGACGCGCTCTCCACCTCGACCGCGCGCAACTACCTCTACAGCTACGGGAGCAACTGGTACGTGTCGCCGTCGACGACGTACGTGTGGAATTGGTCCAGCTACCAGGCGCTCAACGGCACCTACGGGTACGGCACCGGCGCGACGTTGACCTCGACGTTTTCCTGCACCCACGCCGAGTCGGGTCACTGGGGGGTCGGCTGCAGCAACGGCGGCGGTGGCACCTACAAGGTGCTGCCCATCTACACCTCGTCGCCCTCGGCCGCGACGAGCACCATCTGCCAGGATCGGCCCGACGTGTTCGGCGTGGGCGCGTGCCGCGGCGGCGCGAGCATCTGGGCGCGGGAGTAGCCCCCGCCGCTCAGGCGATGGCCTGGCGCTCCGACTTCGGCACCGTGCGGCTCTGGATCATCGACGTGCGGCCGATCACGATGTCGAGCATCTTCGCGAAGCGCCGGAACACGCTCTCTTGCACGTACGGCAGGCCGTGGCGTGCGCAGATGGCCCGCACCTCGGGCGCGGCGCGCTGCAACAACAGCGGCGACGCGTCGGGCCACAGGTGGTGCTCGACCTGGTAGTTGAGGTAGCCGTGCAGGAAGTCGTTGAGCTGCCCGCCGGTGCGGAAGTTGACCGAGCCCAGGACCTGCCGCACGTAGAACTCGGCCTTGTCGGTGGTGGGGCAGTCGAAGCGATGCATGTCGTCGCCAGCGTGGTTGGGCACGACGATGAGGAAGGTGTGCAGGCCGGTGAGGAGCTCGGCCATCACGGTGTTGAGGAGCACCGAGAGCGACGCCCACGCCCCGAGCGGCCAGGCGAGCGCCGGCAGGAGCACCAGGCGGAGGCCGAGGTAGGGGACCACCACCGCTCGCCAGAACGCGCCGCCGTCGTCGCTGAGCGGGTTCCACGTGCGGACGAGGTCGACGTCGGTGGTGCTCTGGGACGGATCGAAGGGGCGCTTCTCGGCGCGTCGTTTCAGCTCGCGCCGGTAGAGCGTGAAGATGTTCGGCGCGTAGTAGGTGAACTTCCACGTGGCGCCGTACAGGAGCGCCGCCACGCGCTTGGCCCAGAACGGGGCGCGGTGGCCGCGTACCCACGCGAGCTGCTCCTCGACGAGGTCGGGGTCGGCCGCTTCACCCGTGTGGTAGTGGTGGAGCCGGTTGTGCTCGTAGTCCCAGCACTCGGGGTCGAGCCAGTCGAGCCAGTCGAACCACCGGCGGAGGCCGCGGGCGAAGCCCTTGCTCGTGCGGTGCGCCGGCACTCCCTCGATGCGGTCGAGCGCGCGATGGCTCGTGTGGTGCGCCACGATGGTCCACCGCGCGGACATGCCGAGCGCCATGAGCGCGGCCGACACCGGGTTGGGCGCGAGCCACGCGGTGCCGTAGCCGAGCGCGCTGCAGACGCGGCCCCAGCGGGCCTGCCGGGCGAGGTGCGCCGCGGCCTCGGGCGCCGTCTCCGCTTCGAGCCGCTGCCGCAGCGCATCGAGCTCGGCAGCGAACGCGGCGTAGTCGAGGTCGGGCGCGTGCGGGGGCATCGGCCGCGCGGTCTAACGTCCTGACGCGCCCGCGGCGCGCGCCTGCCTCGTCCCGACAAAGGCGGACGGTCGCGGCGCGCCGCCCTGCGCTCGCCCCTTGCGGCGGCCCGCCGGCCGCGTGAGAGGCGCAACCGGGAGCCCCGATGCGAGACCTGCGCACCTTCCTCGACACCCTGCGCCGCGAAGGCGAGCTGGTGGAGATCGACGCCGAGGTCGACCCTCACCTCGAGATGGCCGAGGTCCACCGCCGCGTCATCGCCGCGGGCGGGCCGGCGTTGTTGTTCAAGCGCGCCAAGGGGTCGAACTTCCCGGTGGTGACCAACCTCTTCGGCACCAAGAAGCGGGTCGACCTCGCCTTCGGCACGCGCGCGGCGGCGTTCGTGAAGCGGGCCGCGGGCCTGCCTCACGAGCTGATGCCCCCGAGCCTCGGCAAGCTCTGGGGGTTGCGCGACTTCGGCTGGCAGGCGCTCGACCTCGGCCTGGCGCACGCCCCACGCGGCCCGGTCACCGAGGTGGTGGGCCCGCCCCGGCTCACGGAGTTGCCGATGCTGACGAGCTGGCCGAAGGACGGCGGCGCGTTCGTGACGTTGCCCCTGGTCTACACCGAGCACCCCGACAACGGCTCGCACAACCTGGGCATGTACCGCATCCACCGCAAGGCCGACGACCGCACCGGCATGCACTGGCAGATCGGCAAGGGAGGGGGGTTCCACCACCACCTCGCCGAGCAGAAGAACCAGGCGCTCCCGGTCAACCTCTTCGTCGGCGGGCCGCCGGGACTCATCGCGAGCGCGATCGCGCCGCTGCCGGAGAACGTGCCCGAGCTGCTGCTCGCGTCGTTGCTGGTGGGGGAGCGCCTGCGCCGGTGCGACAACCCTGGCGGGCCGCTGCCCCTGGTCGCGGACTGCGAGTTCGCGATCGTGGGCGAGGTGCCGCCCCACGTGCGCGAGCCGGAAGGTCCCTTCGGCGACCACTACGGCTACTACTCGTTGGCGCACGACTTCCCGGTCTTGCAGGTGAAGCAGGTCTGCCACCGGAAGGACGCGATCTGGCCGGCCACCGTGGTCGGCAAACCCCGCCAGGAGGACTTCTTCCTCGGCGACTGGCTGCAGGAGCTGCTCTCGCCGCTCTTCCCGGTGGTGATGCCCGCGGTACGCCAGCTCTGGAGCTACGGCGAGACCGGCTACCACGCGCTCTCCGCGGCGGTGGTCCACGAACGGTACCGGCGCGAGGCGATGGCCAGCGCGTTCCGCATCCTCGGGGAAGGGCAGCTCTCGCTCACGAAGTTCCTGCTCCTCCTCGACCAGCCGATGGACCTCGGCGACTTCAAGGCGGTGCTCGAGCACGTGCTCGCCCGCTTTCGGCCCGAGACCGACCTGTACGTGTTCAGCAACCTGTCGATGGACACGCTCGACTACGCGGGGCCGGCGCTCAACGAAGGGAGCAAGGGCGTGATGATGGGCGTGGGCGAGCCCGTGCGCGACCTGCCCCGGGAGTTCCGCGGGGAGCTTCCCGTCGGCGTGCGCGACGTGGCCGCGTACTGCGGGGGGTGCCTGGTCGTGAGCGCACCGGCGTGGCGCGACGAACCGGGCGCCGCCGCGCGCCTGGTCGACGCGTTCCCCGGCTGGCCGCTGGTGGTGCTCGTCGACGATGCGCGGGAGGCGACCCGGTCGGACGCCCGCTTCTTGTGGACGGCGTTCACCCGGATGGAGCCGGCGGCCGACCTGCACGGGCGGCAGCGAGTCCATCGAAACCACCTGGTCTTCGAGGGGACCGTCGTCCTCGACGCGAGGATGAAGCCGACCTATCCGGACGAGCTATTCTGCGACCCCGACACCGCCGCGCTCGTCGGGCGCCGGTGGGCCGAGTACTTCCCCGCCGGGAAGGTCGCGATGGGCGACTCCGATGTCGGACACCTCGATCGGTAGGCTATGCTGCGGCCCATGTTGGCCCTCCTCCTCGCCTGCACCCCCGCCGACCTGGACATCGGGGACACCGGCCGCCCCCCCGACACGGGCGACTCCGGCCACGTCGAGACGGGCGACACGGACACCGGGGACAGCGCCGACACCGGCGACACGGGCATCCCGGCGTTCGACTGCGATGCGCTCCCCGAGCCCGTCGAGCGCGAGATGCACGGCGACGGGGGGAGCCTCGGCCCGCGGGCGTACCACGACGTGATCTTCGACGACGCCGGGCAGCTCTTCGGCAGCGACACGAGCTCGCTCTTGGCGGCGAGCTACGACGGCGACGCGCAGGTCTTCTTGCCCGGCTTCGGCGTGATCGACGGCATGGACCGCCTGCCCGACGGCTCGTTCCTGGTCACCGACAGCTCGCGCGGGGAGCTGGTGCGCGTCTACATGGACGGGAACACCGCGACGGTGGCCACCGGCAGCCTCGGGGTCTACGGCATCACCATCGGCCCCGACTCGCAAGCCTACGTGGCGCCGTTCACGCTCGGCCGCGGGCCGTCGGTCGCCCGGGTGGACCCGGAGACCGGCGAGGTCGAGGAGTGGTTGCGGCTGCCCTCCGGGCTCACGCCACGGGTGGTCATCTTCAACCTCGACAACACGGTGGCGTACATCGCCACCATCGGCGACGGGCGCGTGTACTCGGTGGCGTTGGACGGCGACCTGAACCCCGCGGCCGAGCCCGAGGTGTACGCGCGGGGCATCGGCTCGTGGCACGACGGGCTCGGCATCGACGCGTGCGGCAACCTCTACGTCGCGGAGTACACCACCTCGGGCCTGTACCGGGTGCGCACCGACGGCACGGTCGAGGACCTGCTGCGCCACCGCAGCCAGCGCTACGGGCACGGCCTCGAGTGGGGCCGCGGCGTGGGCGGCTGGCGGATGGACGCGCTCTACCAGCCGCAGCCGTACGACAACAACACCGTGCGCGAGGTGATCATCGGGGTGCCCTCGGGCGCCCTCTTCCGACTGCCCGGGTGACCGAGCCCGACGATTCGCTCCTGGTCGGCGGGGTCGCGGTGTACGAAGCGCTGCGCACCTACGGCGGGCGCCTGTTTCGGGCGCAGGAGCACCTCGCGCGCCTCGAGGCGGGCGCGGCGTGGCTCGGGGCCCCGCTCCCGGCCCGCGCGCCGCTGGCTGCGGAGCTGGCCGCG
>SXOM01000627.1 GCA_005776735.1 Pseudomonadota bacterium | reverse complement strand
GGCCGACGCGGCGGTGACCGCCGCGGAGGTGCACGCGGCCGAAGCCGCGCTGGCCGCGCTCGGGGTGGGCACGGCGCTCCCCGAGCCCGCGGACGGTCGGTTCACGCTCCGCGCACCGGCCGCCGGCACCGTCCTGGAGCGCACCGCGACGGTCGGCGCGGTGGTGGACCCCGAGACCACGCTCTTCCGGATCGCCGACCTTGGCCGCCTCCAGGTCGAGGCCCACGCCTTCGAGCGCGACGCGGTGCGCGTCGCGCCCGGCGCCCACGCCGACGTGTCCCTCTCCGCGCTCGCGGGGGAGACGGTGCCGAGCCGGGTGGCGCGGGTGGGGAGCGAGGTGCAGGTCACCTCACGAACGGTGGCGGTCCGGCTCGACCTGCCGCCCGACCCGCGCCTCCGACCGGGCATGGCCGCGACGGCGACCGTCGACGCGACCACGGCCGGGGCGCCGGTGGTCACGGTCCCGGCGGCCGCGCTCCAGCGGTTCCAGGGCGGGTGGGTGGTGTTTGTGCCCGGCGACGCCGACCACTACGCCATCCGCCCCGTCGGGCGCGGGCGCGATCTCGGCGTGGACGTCGAGGTCCTCTCCGGGTTGGCCGCCGGCGAGACGGTCGTGCTCGACGGGGCCTTCCTGCTCAAGGCCGAGGCCGAGAAGCGCAGCGGCGGCGGCGAGGAGCACCATGAACACTGAGCTTCAGGGACGCGGCCTCGTCGCGTGGATCGTCGAGGCCTCCTTCGCCCGACCGCTCCTGGTGGTCCTCGCGGTGGTCCTCGGCACCGTACTCGGTGCGGATGCCCTCCGCGGGCTCAACCGCGACGTGTTCCCGGACCTCTCCACGCCGGTCTTCAACGTCATCGTGCAGAACCCCACCATGGGGGCGGAGGAGCTCGAGGCCGCCATCGCCGTGCCCATGGAGGTGGCGCTGGCCGGACTGCCCGACGTCCGCCGCGTGCGCAGCACCAGCGCGCTCGGCGTGGCCTCGGTGGTGATCGAGTTCGAGGCCGACGCCGACTACCCCCGCGCACGGCAGCTCGTCGCGGAGCGCATCGCCGCCGTGGAGCTCCCGCCCGACACCGAAGCCCCCCTCTTGTCGAGCCTGTCGGGCCGCCTCAACGAGATCTTCGAGTTCACGCTCGAGGCCGAGCCGGGCACGGTCGACCTCATGACCCTGCGCGACCTCGCGGAGTTCGAGGTGAACAGCCGCCTGCTCGCCGTTCCCGGCGTCGCGGCGGTCGAGCGGCTCGGTGGCTACCTCCGCGAATACCAAGTGCAGCTCGACCCCGACCGGATGACGGCCCGCGGCGTGAGCCTGGAGGAGGTGCTCCACGCCGCGGAGGGCGCCAACCAGAACGCCGCCGGGGGCCTCGTCACCGAAGGGTCGGTCGAATGGACGGTCCGCGCCATCGGGCAGGTGCAGACCATCGGCGACCTCCGTGCGACCGTCGTCGCGGTACGCGGGGGGACGCCCGTGCTCCTCGGCGATGTCGCGACGGTCGTCGAGGCGCCCGCGGTTCGACGGGGCTTGGCCCACCGCCTGGACGGCGAGGTGGTGTCGTGCCGGGTGTCCAAGCAGTTCGGGGCGGACACCGTGACCGTCGCCGCCGGGGTGCGGGCGGCGCTCCAGGACATCGAGGCCACCTTGCCCGCCGGGGTGAACGCACGCGTGGTGTACGACCAGTCCCAGCTCGTCGACGAGGCCCTGGGAGGTGTCGCCCGCGCAGTGCTGCTCGGCGCGTTCTTCGTCGTCGTCGTGCTGTTCGCGCTGTTGGGCGACGCCCGCGCCGCCACCCTCGTCACCCTGTCGATCCCCCTGTCGGTGGCCTTGTCGGGGATGCTGTTGAAGGAGGCCGACGTCGGGCTGAACACGATGACGCTCGGCGGTCTCGCCATCGCGGTCGGGCTGCTCGTCGACGCCTCGATCATCGTCACCGAGAACGTGCTCCACCGGATGCGACGCCACCCAGACGACGACAACGTCCGCGCGGCCGTCGCCGCCGCCGTCGAGGTCGGGCGGCCGATCGCCTTCGCGACGATGATCGTCATCGTCGTCTTCCTGCCCCTCTTCTCGATGCACGGGATCGAGGGCAAGACCTACCGCCCCCTCGCCGCGGCGGTGATCGCGTGCATGACCGCGGCCCTGGCGCTCGCGCTCACGCTCACGCCGCTCGCGGCGGCACGCGTGCTCCGGCGCGCCGGGGAGGCCCCGGAACACGACACGTTCGTGATGCGGTGGATCAAGCGCGCGTACGCGCCGGCCCTCGACCTCGCGCTGCGCCGCCCGTGGCGCGTGCTCGCGGTCGCCGCCGCCCTCGGGGCGCCCGGCCTGTGGCTCGGCGCCACGCTCGGCCGGGACTTCATGCCCGCGCTGGACGAAGGCGCGTTCCTGGTCCAGACCTTCCTTCCTGCCGAGGCGAGCCTGGACGAGGTGGACCGCCTGAACCACCGGGTCGAGGACCAACTCCGCCGGGTGCCGGAGGTGCTCGAGGTTTCCCGCCGCACCGGCCGCGCCGAGCGGACCGAGGACCCGATGCCGCACACGATCTCCGACGTGCTGGTGCTCCTGCGCCCCGAACGTGACCGCCCGCTCGCGGAGGTCGAGGCCGAGCTCCGCGAACGCCTGGCGTCGGTGCCGGGCGTAGGGGCGGCGGTGACCACGCCGCTCGGCATGCGGATCGACGAGGGGCTCGGCGGAACCCCGGCCGACGTGTCGATCCGCGTCTTCGGGACCGACCTGGACGTTCTCGCGGGGCTCGGGGCCGAGGTCCGCGAGCGCATCGAGGGGATCGTGGGCCTCACCGACCTGCGGGTCGAGGAGGTGACGGGCCTCCCCCAGGTGCGCGTGACCGTGGACCGCGCCGCCGCCGCGCGGGTCGGCCTCACCCCCGGGGACATCGTCACCGCGCTCCGCGTCGGCCTCGTCGGCCACACCGCCAACCAGGTCCGGGTGGGGCAGCGTCGCTACGACCTCGTGGTCCGCCTGCCCGACGAGCGGCGCGGCGACGTGTCCGCCCTGCGCCGGCTCCTCGTCGACGGGCACGACGGCACACGGATCCCCCTCGGGAAGCTCGCCACCATCGAGCAGACCGTCGGACCGGGTGCCATCCGCCGCGAAGCCGGGAGCCGTCGCATCGCGGTGGAGGGCTCGGTGGTGGGGCGCGACCTGGGCGGCGTCGCCGACGAGGTCGAGGCCAGGCTCGCCGGCCTGTCACTGCCCACCGGCAGCTTCGTCGACGTGGGCGGCCGGGTGGAGAGCCAACAACGCGCCACGTCCGCGCTCTTGACCGCGGTGGCCGTCGCGGTCGCCGGCGTGTTCGTGCTCCTCCTGCTCGCGCTCGGCACGACCTGGGAGGCGACGACGATCCTCGTGACGCTCCCGGTGGCGATGGTCGGCGGGGTGGTGGCCTTGTGGGCCTCCGGAGAGACCTGGAACGTCTCGAGCATGGTGGGGATCATCGGCCTCTTCGGCATCGCGGTGCAGAACGGCCTGGTCCTGGTCTCGCAGGTCCGCGCGCTGCGCGCCGAAGGGCTCGACGCGCTGGCGGCGCTGCGCGAAGCGAGCCTCGGCCGGGTACGCCCGAAGCTCATGACCGCGGGCACGGCGATCCTGGGCCTGCTGCCCATCTTGATCCTCGACCTCCGGGGCACCGAGATCGAGCGCCCGCTCGCCGTGGTGATGACGGGTGGCCTCGTCACCTCCACCCTCTTCACGCTCGTGGCGCTGCCCGCCGTGTACCGGGTGGCCGAGGCCCGCTTCGGTGACGGGGCGCGGAGCGGCCCCGGCCGCTCGACGTAGCCGGTCGCGCCGCGCCCCCCACCCGCCTGGGCGTCGGGATAGGACGCCGGGCATGTCCACGGCCCTGCACCGCGCCGAGGCCCGCGTCGCCGCGGGCCAACGCCTCGACCGCGACGACGCGCTGGCCCTCTGGCACCACGCCGACGACGACACGCTCGCGCGCCTCGCCAGCGTCGTGCGCGCCCGCTTCCACGCCCCGGACCGCGCGACGTACGTGATCATGGCGATCGTCAACTACACCAACGTGTGCGTGGCGCGTTGTGACTATTGCGCCTTCTACAAGTTCCCCGGCGAGGCCGGCACCTACCTGCTCGGTTTCGACGAGCTCGTGCAGCGGATCGACGTGGTGGCCGGTCACGGGGGCCAGCTCGTGGGCTTCAACGGCGGGTTCCACCCCGACCTGTCGGTGCACGACTACTGCGAGCTGTTCCGCAAGTTGCACACCCACTACGGCGACCGACTCGCGTTCTACGAGATGACGATCGCCGAGTTCATGTTCGTCGCCAAGCGCAGCCGCATGGACTACGCCGAGGCCGTCCGGCACTTCCGCGAGGCCGGCACCCGCTGGATCACCGGCGGCGGGGCCGAGATCCTCGACGACGCGTTCCGCCTGCGGCACAGCCCGGGCAAATACAAGGTCGAGGACTTCTACGACGCCCAGCGCGCCGTGCTCGACGGGGGGCTCGGCAGCACCGCCACCATGGTCATCGGCTTCGACGAGTCGATCGACGAGCGCCTCAACCACCTCGAGCGCCTGCGGTCGTTCCAGGACGAACGAATCGCCTCCGGGGGCGGGCGGTTGTCGAGCCTGTTGGTGTGGACCTACAAGCCCTACCACACCGAGCTCGGCGGCCAGGAGGTCTCCACCCGCGAGTACCTGCGCCACCTGGCGTTGTGCCGGCTGTTCGTCGACAACATCGCCAACCTGCGCACGAGCGTGCTGACGCGCAACGAGGACGCGCTCCTCGGACTGCGCTACGGAGCGAACGACTTCGACCTCCCGACCGAGGACGAGGTCACGCAGAAGGCCGGGGCCACGGTGTCGCTGGAATTCGAGGCCATCCTCGACGCCGCCCGGCGCATCGGGTTCACGCCGGTCCGCCGGGGCGCGTGGGCCATCGGCGGCGCCACCGCCGGCGCGTGAACGATGCCCGACACGCCGGCCGGCCCGTCCCGCCTGGTCCTGGACCACGAGCTGTTGTGGCGACTCGGGCCACAGACGCCCCTCCCCGAGTGGGAGAAGACCCTCCGCCGCGCCGGGTTGTGGAGCCTCGCGACCGACGGTTCCCCCGAGGGTGAGCTCGTGGCCGGCCTGCAGCGCGCCCTGCAGGTCCGCCCCCCGGCGCGCCCCGACCCCTCCGCGCTCACCCGCTGGGCGGCGATCGGGCTCGGCGCGCTCGGCGCGGGGGGCCTCGCCGTCGCCGCCACCG
>SXOM01000626.1 GCA_005776735.1 Pseudomonadota bacterium | reverse complement strand
GCGACCGGCCTGGACGCGGGCCGGGGCCGGCGGCCGGCGCGCGCGGCCCGTGCGATCACTCGAGGCGATCGACCTCCCGCAACGTCGGCGCCCACACCCACGCCGCCGCGGCGCTGAGCGCGGCGATGACGCCCCCGCCGACCGCGGCCGGCACCACCCCGAAGGCAGCGGCGGCCACGCCGGACTCGAACTGCCCGAGCTCGTTGCTCACCGAGACGAAGAGCCAGTTGACCGTCGAGACGCGGCCGCGCATCTCGTTGGGGGTGCGCATCTGCACGATGCAGTGGCGGATGACCACGCTCACCTCGTCGGCGGCGCCGCTGATCGCGAGCGCGAGCATGCTGAGCCACAAGCTGGTGGAGAGGCCGAAGACGACGGTGGCGGCGCCGAACACGGCGACCGACACGAGCATCAGGCGGCCGGCGCTCCGCTGGATCGGGTGGCGCCCGAGCCACAGGGCGCTGACCGCGGCGCCGGCCGCCGGGGCCGCGCGGAGCAGTCCCAGGGCCTCGGGGCCGCCGTGGAGGATGTCCTTGGCGTAGATCGGCAACAGGGCGAGCGCCCCACCGAACAGGACCGCCACGAGGTCCAGCCCGATGGCGGCGAGCATGTCGGGGCGGGAGACCACGAACCGCAGGCCGTCGAGCGCGCCGCCGCGGTTGGAGGCGGTGGTGGCGGGCCCGGTGCGCGGCAAGGCGAGGGCCGCGGCCGAACCGGCCACCCCGAACGCGGCGCCGAGGACGTGGACCTTCCACGCCGCGCCCAGAAGCGCGAAGACGGCGCCGCCCACCGCGGGGCCCGCGATGGCGCCGAGCTGGAAGACCGTGCTGGACCAGGTGAGCGCGTTGGGGAAGTAGGCGCTGGGCACGAGCTCCGGGAGCATGCTCTGGCTGGTGGGGGCCGAGAACGCCCGGGCCAGGCCGATGAGCCCGCTGAGCGCCAGGAGCACCTCCAACCGGTCGGAGCCGACGTAGTCGAACGCCCCGAGGCCGAGGGTGGCGACCACGATGAGGAGCCAGCACCCGACGAGCAGATCGCGCCGCTCCCAGCGGTCGATCGCCGCCCCGATGAGCGGCCACAGGAGGAACGTCGGAAGGAACTGGGCGAGGCCGACCCACCCGAGGTCGAGCGCCCGGCCGGTGAGCGCGTACACCTGCCAGCCCAACGCCACGCCGAGGATCTGCTGCGCGAGCACCATGAAGATGCGCGCGAGCTGGAACCGCCGGAAGTTGGGCAGCTCCAGGGCGTTGGGCGCGCTCAGAGCTGCTGCGCCAGGTAGTTGGGTAGCCCGACCTGCTTGATCGCGCCGAGCTGGGTCTCGATCCAGTCCGCGTGCTCTTCTTCGCCGACCAGGATGCGTTCGAGGAGCTCGCGCGTGCCGTTGTCGCCGACCTGGACGCAGAGGGCGATGCCCGCGTTGAGCCGGTCGATCGCGGTGACCTCGAGCTGGAGGTCGGCCTCGAGGCACTCCTGGACGTTCTCGCCCACGTTGATCTTGAACAGCCGCTGGAGGTTGGGCAGCCCGTCGAGGTAGAGCACACGCTCGATCACCTCGTCGGCGTGCTTCATCTCGTCGATGCTCTCCTTGCGGATGACCCCTTCGAGCTTACCAAAACCCCAGTGACCACACAGCCGGGCATGCAGGAAGTACTGGTTGATGGCGGTGAGCTCCGCCGTGAGCACTTCGTTGAGGAGGTCGAGGATGCGGGGGTCACGTGCGTTCATGGGGCGTCCGGTATCAACGTTTGGCCTACTTCGCGGCCAGGGGATCCACCCGGCGACGCTCGTCGAGGACGATGCGCTCGACGTCGGCGCGGCACGCGCCGCATGAGGTGCCGGCACCGCAGCGGCGCTGCACGTCGACCGGCTCGTCGTCGGCGCGTTGGACCGAGGCGCGGAGGCGGCGCTCGGTGATCGCCTTGCACAGGCAGATGATCATGACCAAACGATAGCGATTCTCAGAATCGTTGTCAAGGCGCGGGCACGAACGCTTCGCCGACGATGCGGCGGACGATGGGGAGGCGGTGCGCGTAGCCACACCCGGCGTAGGCGGGGTCGGTGACGGCGCGCTCCACGAGCACCGCCCGCATGCGGGACGGGCTGCCGCGGCAGCCGGTCTGCCGGTGCTCGATCCAGGTCGGGTGGAACCGCGCGGAAGCGAGCCGCACGCCCGCAGGATCGTGCTCGACGACGACTTCGAACAGGCCGCCGTCACGACGCAGCGCCTGCGACGAGCCCGACGCGGGGCCGGCGTCCCAGCCCTGCGCGGCCATCAGGTTGCCCATGCTCATGATGAAGACGCCGCGACGGTCGCCGGCGTCGACCCAGCGGGCGCGTTGCAGCACGTGCGGGTGGTGGCCGAAGAGCACGTCCACCCCGCCGGCGACGAGCTTCTGTGCGAAGGCTTCGTCCCAGGAGCGCGCCGTGGTCTGGTACTCGACGCCCCAGTGCACCGACAGCACCACGAGGTCGGCGCCGGCGGCGCGGGCGGCGGCGACCCGCGCCAGCACCGCGTCGAGGTCGAACTTGAAGACGCACGGGTCGGTGCGTTCGCGGTTGAGGTACAGGTTGTGGATGCGCGTGGTGGACAACCACGCCACGCGCACGCCGTGCACCACGAACTCCTCGGCACGTTCGGCCTCGTCGCAGGTGCGGCCGGCGCCCGCGTGTTTCAGCCCGATCTGGTCGAGGTTGGCCACCGTCTCCAAGAGGCCGGCGCGCGACTGGTCCCACACGTGGTTGTTGGCGAGCGACGCGCCGTCGAACCCGGCGTCTCGCAGCGCCACGGCCAGCTCGACCGGCGCATTGAACACCTTCTGCATCGTCTTCCCGTCGCGCACCGGCGCGATGGGTGTCTCCAGGTTGACGATCGCCACGTCGGCCGCGCGCACGGTGTCGGCGATCTCCGAAAAGAGCGTGGCGTAGCCGTACCGTTCGCCGGTGAGCTTCACCGGGTCGTGCGGGATCACGTCGCCCGCGCCGAGCAGCGTGAAGCGGCCCGGCGCCGGGGGCGCCTCCGGGGTGGGCGCCGCCGGGTCGACCGTGCCGGCGTCGATCGCCGCGACCGTTGCGGCCGCCGCCGTCTCGGACGGGGGGGACGCGCAGGCGAAGAGCAAGAGACCGAACATGGGACATCGCCGCTTATCCGCCGGGGCGCGGGGCGACCCGATCGAGCTCGGGACGGTCGCGCCGCGCCCCCCCGAGGCGCGCGGGTCGCCGGAACTTGCGCTATACCGTCGGCACGCCCGGAACTCCGATGCTGCTCGCGCTCTTCGTCGCCCCCGCCGCCGCGTTCTGCGGCACCTTCGTGTCCGTCGGCGACGACGCGCCGACCAACGTGGGGAGCCAGGTGGCGGTGGTGCGCCAGGGCGGCTTCACGACGCTGACGATGGCCAACGACGTCAACGGCACGGCCGCGGACTTCGCGATGGTGATCCCGGTGCCCGAGGTGCTCCCGGAAGACGCCATCCACGTGGTCGACCCGGCGATCTTCGCGCACGTCGACGCGTACAGCGCGCCGCGCCTCGTGGCCTACGACTGCGACGACTTCCTCGAGGACGACTCCGACACGGCGCTGGCGGCGGGGGGCACCGACGAGGAGGACAGCGGCGAGGACACCGACACCGACACCACCGTCGAGGCGCAGTACGTCGTCGGCGAGTACGAGGTGGTGATCCTCAGCTCCACCGAGTCGGGCTCGTTGGTGAGCTGGTTGCAGACCAACGGGTACAACGTGCCGTCGGAGTCGGTCACGATGCTCGGGGAGTACATCGACGCCGGCGCGTTCTTCTTGGCGGCCCAGGTGCGGACCGACGCGGGGGTGCAGGACGGGGACACGCTCTCGCCGCTGCAGCTGCGGTACGCGGACAGCGGCGGGCTGTTGCCGATCCGGCTCGGGACGCTCAACTCGCCGGGAGTCCAGGACCTGACGATCTTCGCGCTGAGCGACTCCGACGAAGGGAGCGTGGCGATCAGCAACTACGCCGAGGGCGAGGTCGAGACCGACTGCATGCTGCCGGAGGGGGTGTCCTTCGGCGATCACGTGGACGGCGTTCTGGACGCCGCGCTCCCGACCACGGGCGCGGCGCAGTGGGTCGAGGAGTACACCTGGGACAACGGCAACTGCGACCCGTGCACGCCCGACGGCACCCTGACCGAGGAGGACCTCGCGTCGCTCGGCTACGCCCCCGACGAACACTACGGCTACAACTACACCTTCACGCGCTTGCACGTCCGCTACGCGCCGGAGCAGGTCACGCAGGACCTGTTGCTCTACAACACCGGCCTCATCGAGCAGACGCAGCTCCGCTACATCGAGTACGGCCAGGAGCTCGAGGACCGGTTCCCGGTGTGCGGCGTGGGCATGGTGGCCGACCCCGGCTCGTGCGACGACGTGTGGGGCGGCGACGACGGTGGGGACGACGACGGCGACGAGGCCGGCGACCTGCTGGTGGGGCGCGGCTGTGGGTGCGATGCGGGCGGTGGCGCCGGCGTCGCGGTCGGGCTGCTCGCGCTCGGCGGGGCGCTGCGTCGGCGGCGCTGACCGGCGGCTCACGTTGCCGTGCTCGCCGCCGGGGCCGGGGCCCCCGGCCTGCTCCGCCGTCGCCACGCCCACCCCGACGCGACCTCCTTCCGCCGCCCGTTCGGTTCGCCGCCGTCACCACGACCACCAAAATACCGCTCGAAGTTCGACATCGCCACGCTCACCGACCTGGGCCGGTGCAGCAAGACCCTCGCGGTTCGGTGTGCCGCCGTTGTGCCAAACGCCTGCGTCGGTGGCCGGTTCGGTGACGCGGCGGGTGACGGGTCGGGGGGAATTGGCCGAGCGGAGCGCCGGGGCGCCGCGTGCGGCGACCCCGCGGGGGAG
>SXOM01000096.1 GCA_005776735.1 Pseudomonadota bacterium | reverse complement strand
TTGCGTTCAATTGCGGCAACTGCACTTGCTTGCGTTCCGGACACCAACCCGGCCCAGTACGACTACTTGAAGTTGTTGGCCGGCGCCGAGCGCAACCTCGCGGTGGTCGGCGACGACGACCAGAGCATCTACCGCTTCCGGGGCGCCGACATCCGCAACATCCTCGAGTTCGAAGAGGACTTTCCGGGGGCGGCGGTCATCAAGCTCGAGCAGAACTACCGGAGCAAGGGCAACATCCTCAAGGCCGCCACCGGGGTCGTGCAGAACAACCGGGCCCGCAAGGACAAGACGCTCCGCACCGACGCGGACGACGGCGAGCCCGTGCAGTTGGTGGTCACCGACGACGACACCGCCGAGGCCGAGGCGGTGGTGTCCCGCATGCAGCACCTCGGTCGCCGCTGGGGCGACTACGCGGTCATCTACCGCACCAACGCGCAGAGCCGCGGCGTCGAGCAGGCCCTCACCCGCGCGCGCATCCCCTACACCCTCGTCGGCGGGCGGAAGTTCTACGACCGTATGGAGGTGAAGGACACCCTGGCGTACCTTCGCCTGCTCCTGAACCCCGACGACGACATCGCGTTCCAGCGGATCGTCAACGTCCCGTCGCGCGGCCTGGGCGACAAGGCGATGGAGGCGCTGCGGCTCGAGGCGAGCACCCACGGCGGCAACCTCCGGGCGGCCGCGCGGCGCATGGGGGGCACCGGCGGGCGTGCCGGCAACGCGCTGGCCGCGTTCACGCTCTTGATGGACCGCCTGGAGCGCGTCGCCGCGGTGGCCACCCTCCCGGAGCTCGTGCGCACCGTCGTGGACGACACCGGCTACCGCGAGTGGCTCGAAGGCGAAGACACCGACGAAGCGCGCGGCCGTCTGGAGAACCTGGAGGAGCTCCGCCACAGCGCTGCCGCCTTGCTGGAAGAGCCCGACGACGACGGGCAGCTCCCCGGGCCGGGGCTCGCGAGCCTGCGCCACTTCCTCGACCGCGCCACGCTCGCCGGGCAGGCGGACGAGCTGCCCGAGGAGGGGAGCGGCCAGGTCACGCTGCTCACGGCGCACCTGGCCAAGGGGCTCGAGTTCCCGGTGGTCTTCGTGGTGGGGCTCGTGGAGAAGGGCTTCCCGCACGCGCGCGCCGAGCTCGAGGAGGACCTGGAAGAGGAGCGCCGCCTCGCCTACGTCGCGTTCACACGGGCGCGCGAGCGCCTGTTCCTCACCGCGCCGCGCCGCCGCCGCGGGCCCGACGGATGGTGGGAAGACGCGATGGTGTCTCGTTTCGTCGCAGAAATTCCCGAGGCCGCGCTGCGCGGGAGAGAAGATGGGCGGGGAAGCCTGCCCATGTGGCGGTCGATGTATGGCGGCGGGCTGGGTCGCGGCGCTCCGGCGGCCGCACCGCAGCGGGGAGCGCCGGCGCGCCCGGCGTGGAGCCCCCCCCGTCCACCCGGCACCGCACCGGCCTTTGCCGCGCCTTCATCGCCGAGAATCCAGACGCCGCCACCCGCGCCCGCACGTGCACCGGGAATGCGGACCCTCACCCCGGAGTCTCTCGACCTGTTCGTCGCGGGTGCAGAAGTGCTGCACCCCATGCTCGGGACGGGTACGATCCACAAGCGGGAAGGAACTCCCTCCAACCCGCGACTCACAATACACTTCGACAGGCACGGGCTTCGCAGCGTCTACGCCGTGACCGCCTCCCTGGAACTCGTCATCCGCCCTTAGGAGCGTCTCTTCGTGATCGTCTCCTGCGAATCCTGCAAGTCCCGCTACAAGCTCGACGACAGTAAGATCACCGGCCGTGGGGCCAAGATCACCTGCCCGAAGTGCAAGCACGTCTTCGTCGTGCTCGCGCCGCCACCGGCCGTGGTGGAGAGCCCGAGTCCCTCGTTGTTGCCCAGTGGCGGTGGGGAGTGGGAAGACGAAGAGCCGACCCGCGTGGGCCGCGAAGCCGCGGCCGCGGCCGGGCTGGTTCCGCCGCCGGTGCCCGGCGAGCACGAGGTCGTGCGCCCGCGGGGGCAGCCCGTCCCCCCCCCCGAACCGGCGGCGGCGGCCGCGCCGACCAAGGAGCAGATCGCCGCCCGCGCCGCGACGCTGGACTTCCGAAAGGTTGGGGTCAACGCCTGGAAGGTCAAGGTCCGCATCGGCCTGGTGTACGATTTCAGCGACATCAAGACGCTGCGCAAGTACATCCAGGACGGCCGCGTCACCCCCGCCGACGTCATCAGCCACGACGGCAAGACGTGGAAGCCGCTCGGCGAGATCGCCGACCTCGACGCGTTCTTCGTCGAGTCGTACGAGCGCCTCGAGAGCGAGTACGCAGCGCGCGCGCCGGCGGCCCGCGACACGCAGCCGTCGCCCACCGACCTCGGCAACGTGGCCGCGGCCCTCGCCGCCGCCGCCGCCGCCGAGGTGGACGACGACGGGAAGAGCCGCCCGCAGACCGGCCCGGTGTACGAAGACCCCTTCGAGTCCCTGAAGCAGCGGCAGCGGGACCGGGGCGGCAAACGTTCGCCGCCCACGCCCGCGCCCCGCAGCAAGCCCGGCGGAAACAACACCCCGCTCATCGCCGGGCTCGTCGTGCTCGTGCTCGTCCTCGGCGGCGCCGGATGGTGGATGTTCGGGCGCACGCCGCCCCCGCCGCCGCCGACCGCCAAGACCGAGAAGGTCGAGCCCGGCGAGGCAACGCCCACCAAGGTCGAGCCCGGCGAGAAGCCGCGCTGGCAGGAGCTCCCGCCCGAGCCCGAGGTGCCCCCCACCGTCGTGCCGTCGGCTTCGGACTGCCCGCCCGACTACGAGTGGAACCAGAAGCTCCAGGCGTGCTTCAAGCCGGTGTCCGGCCCCCCCGGGGCCGGTGGGCCGCCCAACGGCGCGGGCGGGACGAGCACCCCGGTCGCCGCGGGCTCCCAGACCCGCGACACCACGAGCAACGACCACGAGTCCATCGGCGACGGCGCCATGAAGAAGGGCGACTACAACACCGCGGTCGCCGCCTACTCCGAGGCGCTCAGCGCCGGGAAGTCGAGCGTCCGCATCAAGCTCGGCGAAGCGCAGCTCCGCGCCGGCGACCAGGCGGGCGCCATGTCCACGCTCACCACGGCGTCGAGCAGCAACAAGAAGGCGCTGAAGCTGCTCGGTGAGCTCAAGGAGCAGATGGGCGACGTGGCCGGCGCCCGCGCGGCCTACACCGACTACGTGAAGGCCTTTCCGCAGGACAGCGCGGCCAAGGCCCACCTCGACGGGTTGGGCGGCTAGTGGACGTCACCTGTCCACGGTGCCACAGTCGGCACCATGTCGACGCGCCCGCCTCGCGGGCGCGCGCCCGGCCGCTCCGGGTCCGGTGCTCCGAGTGTGGCCACACCTTCCCGCTCCACGGGGAAGGGGCGCCGCTGCCGCCGGCGATGTTGCCGATCGAGCCGCCCTCCCGCATGACCGAGTCCCCGCGGTCGATCGGGCCCGGCGAACCGGTCGAGATGCTGCGGGTCGGTGGCGATGTGTACAGCGTTCCCGACATCGCGACGCTGCAGCGGTGGATCCTCGAGCAGCGGGTCACCCCGGCCGACATGGTCTCCCAGCACGGCATGCGCTGGACCGCGCTGCAGGACCGCCCCGACTTCGCGCTCTTCTTCACCGCCGCACACTCGCTCGGCGCGCGGTCGAGCTCGCCCACGCTGGAGCCGACCCCTTCGCACGTCGAGCCGCGGCGCCACCTCCCGATGGCGGACGACGAAGAGATCTACGTCCACGAGGTGAACCCCGGCGACGCCGACGCCCCCACGACGTTCATCGGCGAGCTGCCACCGCCCGAACCGGCGCCGCACGCGCACCCGTTCCCCGTCACCGACGACCCCACCGTGGCCGCGCCGCGGCCGCGCCCCGTGCCGCTCCCGGTCGACGAGCTCCCGCCCGCGCTCGCGGCCCGCGCGCACGCACCGACCGACGATCCCGACGCCCTGCTGCTCCTGCCCGAGATGCCGACGCTGCGCGAAGAGGCCCTCGGCCTCGGCTTCCAACTCGGCCCCGACCCGGACACGCAGGAGGCGACGATCGAGCAGACCCACCGCTCCGCCGACCCGGCCGAGGTTTCGCGCGACCCGACCGAAGCGTTCATGCGGGGAGAGGCCGACCTGGGCCGGCCGACCGTGCCGCCGCTCGCGCTGCCCCCGCCGGTGGTGCTCCACGACGGGCGCGTGCCGGTGACCGTGGCCCCCCAGACGGCCGTGGGAACCTCCGTCCTCGACGAGGAGCTGGAGCCCGACCCGCCCTCCCGCCTGCCGCTCTTCCTCTCGGGCGCGGCGGGCGTCGTGCTGGTCCTGATTGCCGCCGGCTGGTGGTTCACGCGGGAACCGGAAGCCCCGGCCCTCGCCGAGGGCGCCCCGCCCGCGCTGGAATCACGCCCGGTCGAGGTACACCCGCCCGGCCAGGTGGCCCCGGTGCCGAAGCCGCCCGAACCCGCAGCGGCCGCGGCCGCCGTCCCCCCGCCCCCGGAGCCCAAGCCGGTCGAGGCCAAGGCCGAGCCGAAGCCGCCCGCGCCGAAGCCGCCCGAGCCCGTCGCCGCCACGCCCGCGGTGCCGAAGCCCGTCGCCGCCAAGCCGGCGGAGCCAAAGCCCGCCGAGCCGAAGCCCGTCGCCGCCAAGCCGGCGGAGCCGAAGCCTGCGGCCGAGAAGGGCGGCGGCTCGGCGCGGACGCTGGCCGACCAGGGCTGGAAGGCGATGGACAAGGGCGACGTGGAGTCGGCCCACGGGTTCTTCTCGCGCGCGCTCCAGAAAGACCCCAACGCCGGCTGGGCGTTGTACGGGCGGGGGTACGCCAACGAGAAGCTCGGCGACAAGGTCAGCGCCAAGGCCGACTACTGCACGGCCCTGTCCGGGGCGGGCACCGACACCGAGCTGTCCCGCGAGCTGGCGGGCGGCCTGCGTCGCCTGGGCGGCGGCTGCTGAACTTCCCGTCTCGGTGACGGAGGCGACCGGGCGCGCACCTGGACCTGCTCGCGTCCAGCTGGTCGCGGCGCGCCCGCCGCACCCTGGTTAGAATCCCCGCACGAGGCAGACATGGCCACCGAGAAGAACAAGCTGGAAGAAGACTACTTCGCTCGCCTCGAACGCGAGGAGCGCGAACGCATCCAGGCCCAGGCCGACAAGGAGGCCGCCGAGGCCGAACGTGCGGCCCGCAAGGCGACGCACGCCGGCCGCTGCGGCAAGTGCGGGGGCGTCTTGACGCCGCGCGACTTCCGCGGCGTCGAGATCGACCTGTGCGACGACTGCGGCTCGGTGCTGCTCGACCCGGGCGAGCTCGAGCAGCTCGCAGGCAAGGACGCGTCGGGCGCGATGGCCGGCCTCGCCGCGCTCTTCCGCTTCCGCAAGTAGGCCGCCTCGCGACCCGCGGCGCCCGGCCTCAGGGCAGGCCGAGCGTACACGTGAGGTAGATGTCCAGGAAGTACAGGTCGTCCTCGTACACGCCGCCGCCGAGCGGCATGTCGCCGGCGTCGAGCGTGCGGGCGCGGACGCGGTCGGCCTGGGTCGCGACGTCGGCTTCGCTGTCGAAGTCGACCCCCTCGGGGGCGCCGTAGCGGCTCTCGGTGTTGTTGACCGAGTGGCACGACGTGCAGTAGGTGGTCATGAAGCCGTGGCCGAAATTGTCCCATTCGACCGCGGGCTTGTCCGCGCACCACGCCTCGGAGGTGTCCTCGGCAGCGGGGGTGGCGCACGCCAGGAGGAAGAGGATCATGCGATCACCGCGGTGAGCGGCGGGGTCTCGCCGGGGTCGACATCCCCGAGCGCGAGCAGGGTCGCCCCGAAGTTGGCCGCCGAGACGCCGGTGCCCTCGGCCAGGACCTCGCCGGTGGCGAAGTCGGTGGCCGCGCCGTAGCCGCTGTCGTCGAAGCCGCCGACCACCTGGCCCCCCTTCACCCCGGCCCCGATGACCATGGCGCTGGTGAAGGTCCAGTGATCACGGCCGTTCCCGCCGTTGAGCTGCGGCGTGCGACCCATCTCCGAGAAGACGACGATGACGACCTCGTCGGCGAGAGGGGTGCCCGCTGCGCCGGTGCGGCCGTCGAGGTCGGCGATGCCGCGGGCAAGCAGGTCGAACAGCTCGTCGAAGTGCAGGGCCTGGCGGTCGTTGTTGGCGTGGGTGTCCCACCCTTCGCTGCACCACCCGCGGTACTCGATGAGCGCGGTGCGGGCGAGGCCGAGGCCGAAGACGTCCCACACGGTGGCCATGTGCTGGTCCATCTGGTAACAACCCAGGGAGTACGAGCCGATATCGAGCGTGTCGATGTAGGCTTCGAGCGCGCTCACGTCGTCGAGCGCACTCCCGGCGGCGGTCGCGATGGCGCTCTGGCCGCCGAGCGCCGACATCCGCTCGCGCACGTAGGCGTTGACCAACGCGGAGCGGTCGGTCGACGGGATGCGGTACTGGCCGTCGTTGTTGGTGAGCGCCGACCCGCGCACGAGCGCGCTGAGCTGCCCGGACTGGCCGACGCGCACGATGCGGTCGCTGTACTGGGCGCTGAAGGCGGTGCCCGAGTGCACGAAGTACGGCAACAACTGCCGGCTCTGCGACTCGCCCGCGAGGATGGCCCCCCAGTCGTCGGTCTGGCCCTCGGCGCTGCCGGTCATCATGATGCGACGACAGCGCTCGTGGGTGATGCTGCGCACCTCGATGCCGTTGACGACGCAGGTACGGCCCCCGTAGGTCTCGAGGAAGCTGCGCACGTGCGGCCGCCCGGCGTTGTCGACGAACGCGATGCCGTTGACCTCGGCCTCGGTGGAGTCGGCCTCCATGTCGACGATGCTCGACCCGAACGCCGGCTGGAAGACGTAGGTGGTGTCCCACCCGCCGGAGCAGTGGATGAAGAGGTAGCGCCGGTCGGCTGCGGCCGCCTCGGCCCGGGCCAGGCGCGGCATCAACAGGCCGGCCGCGCCCAGGCCGAGCACACCGCGACGGGAGATCGACAACGGGGACCGGCGCATCAGTAGCTCACGAAGAGAGGGTCGCGGAAACAGGCTTCGAGCACCGCCTCCCAGGCGGAGTCCACCCCTTCGAGGGCCGACACCGCGCTCCACAACGCGCCGGTGCTGGACACCCACGCGTCGGTGGCGCGGACGCCGTACAGGCGCCAGTGCAGCGCGCGGAGCTGGTCGTCGAACGCCGCGTCGCCGGGGAGCGCGGTCGGGTCGACGGTGAGGAGCTCGGGCGCCGCGGCGCCCAGGTCGCGCGCGACCACCTCCTCGGCGGCGGCCTGCGCGAAGCGGGTGTTGACCAGCTCCCAGGTGAGGCCGGGCCGCTCCTGCGGGCTGGTGACGCTGTAGCCGTCGACTCCGCCGGCGAGCACGCGGTAGCCGGTGACGTCGTTCTCGAGGCCGACGTAGTTGAACTGGCGCCAGTCGAGGTCGGCGAGGTCCTCGAGCATGAGGCGTTGCATGTTCGGCGTGATCAGCCGCTCGACCTTCTCCCGCTCGCGCGTGGCCTCGGTCGCCGCTTCGGTGAAGCCGCCGGCCCGGTACTGCTCGGTCTGCATCACCTGGAGGATGAGCGGGCCCGCCAGGAGGCCGTCGGCTTCGAAGCCGGTCGTCAGATCGTCCAGCGTCTGCCAGTCTTCCAGCGTGCTCGGCCGGCGCCAGTACTGCTCGCTGTAGCTCTCGGCGACACACTGGTTGAAGCGGGCGTCGTTGGCCAGGTACCACCCGAGATCGACCAGGCCGCCCATCGGGGTGCCGTAGTAGGCCGGCTGGGTCTGCAAGAGCTCGGGCCCCAGGCGCTCGCGCTCGGGGTGGTAGTTCTGCATCTCCCACGGGTTGTACTGGATGGTCCACCAGAAGCCGAACATCGTGGCGGCCATCGGATCGACCGTGGCGTGGCAGGTGACGCAGCCGGGCTCGGTGCGGATGGCCTCTTCGGGGTCGAGCGCCTGGCTGCGCTGGAAGGCCACCGGGCGCCCGAGCATGTCGGTGCAGAGCAGCAGGCGCGAGATCGCGGCGACCCGCCCGCGGCTCTTGTTGCCGACGTTGGTGACGTAGCGCCAGTAGAAGCCGTTGGTCGCGAGCACCCCCGCCGCCGGCCGCCCGTCGGTGTAGCGGGCCTCCTGCCACCCCTCGCCGCCCGCGGGGTACTCCAGCGGCCACACCCGCGCGAGCAGCTCGTGGGCCATCGTGTAGTCCGCGGTCACGACCTCGGTGTAGGGGAGGTCGTTGGCGACGACGTGCGCGATGAGCCGCAGGGGCTCTTCGCCCACCGCGTGCGCGAACCCGTCCCGGTCGGTGCCGGTGAACTCGGCGTAGTCGACCGCGTTGACCTCGTAGGTGTCCATCACCGTGTGCCACCGCTCGGCGAGCATCGACACCAGGCGATCCTCGAAGTTGGCGTCCTCGAGGTAGGTCGCCGCGTAGGGGGTGACGAGCTCGGGATCGGCCTCGACCGCGTCGAGCTCGGCGGTGGTCGGCACCTTGCCCCGCAGGTCGATCGAGATGCGGCGCAACAGGCGCGGCGCGTCGAGCGGCACCAGCTCGACCACCTTGGCGGCCGGCGGCGGGGCGGAGTCGTCGCCCGACGGCGTGGCACAGCTGAGGAGGAAGAGCAACGTCACGGGCCCTCCGGGGGCGCGAAGATGCGCGCGCTCAGCTCCATCGCCGAGCCGAGGAACGGCGGCGTGATGTCGACACACGCGCGCCCGAGCGCCTGCGAATGGTCGAACCACACCTCGCCGCACGAATCGCAGGTGGTCTCGTCGTAGATCAGGTCGTACCAGTAGCCCTCGGCGTCGCGGATCCCGACGGTGCCGGTGGGGAACGGCGCGCAGCCGAGGTTCACCGTGGCGTCGATGAACGACACCGAGGCCCCCGCCACGGTGAACCCGCCGTTCATCGTCATCGTCCACTCGCTGCGGTCGTTGAGCGTGCCGTCGACGTACAACGCCGAGCTGGCCCCCTGGACCAACCACGGCGCCTCGGCGGCGGGGTAGGCGTAGGTGCCGAGGAAGCGGGCCTCGAACGTGCCCTCCCCCATGGGCTCCCCGGAGAAGTAGAAGTTCATGTCGCCGCCGAACTGGAAGGTGTTGCCCTCCGCGTCGCGCATGCTCCCGTCGGTCTTCATGGCCTCGAGGTAGCCCTCGGGGATGCCGTCGCCATCGTCGTCCAGCCAGGCGCCGGCGGCGCTGCCGACGCCCTGGTACCAGTAGCCGCTCCCGGCCGTACACCCCTCGGCCGAGAACTCCTCGAGCGCGCCCATGAGCCGCTCCTCGCCCGGGCACAGCTCGTCGCCTTGGAGGAGCATGTCCTGGAACGTGGTGACCAGCGGGGTGGTCATCGGTACGCCGAAACGAATGGCCTCCTTGATTTGGGTCGCCACTTCCTCGGCCGTCCACTCGGCGTCGGGGTGGCGTGGGGTGGCCGCCTCACCCGCGGGGAGCGCAGAGTCGTCCCCCGTATCGGAGGAGGCGCATGCCAGGACGAGGACGACGAAGGACATCGACCCGCACCATACCCCAGGGTGCGGCCCTCCGGCGTCACCGGACCGTCAGAACAGGGGATGCTCCTCCGTCACGGCGACGATCTCTTCGAAGGTCGTCTCGCCGCGCGCCATCTTCTTGATGGCGTACTCCCGCAGGGTGAGCATGCCGTCGTTGAGCGCTTCGCGCTTGATGTCCTGCGCCGGCGCCCGGGCCTGGATGAGCGTCCGGATGCGGGGCGTGACCGGCAGGACCTCGAACACCCCGGTGCGCCCCCGGTAGCCGGTGCCCCGACACTTGATGCACCCCCGGCCCCGCTTCACCTTCAGTTGGCGTCCCTCGGCGCCCCGGATGCGCAGGGTCTCGATCTGCTCGTTGGTGAGGTGTTCGTCGGCGGCGCAGTGCACGCACACCTTGCGCACCAGGCGCTGCGCGATGACGCCGGTGAGCACCCCCGACACCAGGAACGGGTACACCCCGAGGTCCAGCAGGCGGCCCACCGCGCTCGCGGAGTCGTTGGTGTGGACCGTACTGAGCACCAGGTGCCCGGTGAGCGCGGCCTGGACGGCGTTTTCGGCGGTGTCGGCGTCGCGGATCTCGCCGACCATGATGAC
>SXOM01000095.1 GCA_005776735.1 Pseudomonadota bacterium | reverse complement strand
GTGGCGTAGCCCGGTGCGCCAAGCAGGCGTTTGGCGTTGGCGCGCGCCTGTCGTAAGTCCATGTGCGGGGTCATAGGTCTGTCTCCCTGTTTTGTGGACTGGATCCGGAGGGATTTGCAATGCAATTTCAGGCTGGCCTTGTGGTGGGCAATCTTTGCAAAGCATTGCCCCAGTTCTCGCTCGGCGGCACGGCCGCTGCAACCGCGGCGGCATCGAGCCCGCCGCCGCCGCGCCGCTCCCAGGCGGCCTGGACCGCGGCCCGGTCGCCGAACACCGCCTTGTCGTCGGCGAGGACGCGCAGGACCAGGTCGTCGCCCGCCTCGGTGATGGCGTCAATCCCCCGCAGCTCGCCGCCGGCGCGTACGAGGTCGAGCCCCGCGGGCGGACGGGCGAGCAGGCCCTCGAGCGCCGCCGCCGCGTCGACGACCTCGCCCTCCAGGAGCGCGACGCAGCCAAGCTCGTCGCAGCCCAGCCGCACGTCGTCGACCCGGAGGCCGGGCGCCCCCGCCAGGCCGGACAGCACCTCGGGGGCGAACCCGGCGCCGGTGAGCAGCTCGGCGAGCGCCGGGCTGGCCAACAGGCTCGGCGCATCCAGCGCGACCACGAGGCTCGCGTCGGGCGGCAACGTGGCCAGGCGCGCGTCGACCGTGGCCGGCGGCGGCGCGGCGCAGGCGGCCAGGAGCACCAGGGCGACGGAGGCGGGGAGGCGGGCCATCCGCGCTATACTATCCCGGATGTCGTTCGGTCTCGCCGCGATCACCGCCGTCGCCTTCGCCGACCCGCCGGTGGCGGAGCCCGCGCCGGGCGCCTTCGGACAGGCGCCCGCGGGCTCGGCCGACACGTTCACCGCCCGCCACGAAGCGCCGGCGGTCGAGGATGCGCCGGTGGCCCTCGGGCCGACCTTCGGCGGCGGCATGCTCGTCGGGGTGCAGGCCGACTTCCGGCTCACGCAGGGGGTCTACGCCCAGCTCAGCCTCGGGTTCCGTCCGGGGTTCACCCTCGACGTGTTCTACCCCAACGTCGCTGCCGCCGCGGGGGTCACCGCAGCTTGGGGGGTCAAGAAGGTCCGCAGCGGCGTGTACGCCAGCGTCGCCGCCAGCGCGCCCGTCGAGTTCTTCGATGCCTGGGTGTCGGCCGGGTACGCGCTCGAGGCGCGCGACAGCCACCTGCGCCGGGTGGGGGTCCTGCACGTCGGGCCGGCGTTGTACCTGGCGCGGGAGATGCCCGAGGGAGTGGCGTTCTACTCCCCGGTCTTCGTGTACGTCAGCTACACCTTCCCCATCGAACTCGGCAGCCGCACCGCGCGCAAGCCCGTGTGATTCCGTCGCCGTGAGCCGGCGGGGCCGGGCACGACGCGGCGCCCCGGGGCGCGGGTCGGCGTCTTTCGGTTGATGGCAAACGTGCCGGCGGTGGTGGACGAAGACGAGGTCACCCCCGGGTCCTGCCGGGCCGGGTGAAATTGGCGCTCGCTCCCCCGCGGATTCGCCGCAAGCGGCGAACCCGCGCTCCGCTCGGCCAATTCCACCCGACCCGTCACCCGCCGCGTCACCGAACCGGCCAACGAGGGGAGGCGTCTGGCACAACGGGGGGACGCCGAACCGCGAGGGGCTTGCTGCACCGGCCCAAGCTCGGTGGGCGTGGCGATGTCGAACTTCGAGCAGTATTTTTGGTGAACGTCGCGACGGCGGTGAACCGGCGCGGCGGGGGAGGCGAGAGCGAGGGAGGCTGCACCGGCGGGGCGGCGTCGGAGGAGGCCGGGGGCCCCGGCCCCGGCGGGAGGCGACGCGCGACGGCAGCGAGCGTGCCGATGTCGAACTTCGAGCGGGGTCGGTGAGCGTGGCGACGGCGGTGAACCGGCGCGCCGGTGAACCGGCGGGACGGGGGAACTTCCCTCCCGCGGGGTTGTCGGACCCAGGACCTCCCGGAGTCCCCGTGCTCTTCCTCCTCCTCGCGTGTACCGACCCCACCGCGTTGACCGACGGACCGCGGCCGGTCTCGGAGACCACCTGGGCCGCGTTGGTGGCCCCGGAGTACGCGTCGCACGCGGGTCGTGCGATTCTGGCTCGCGACGGCGCCGTGCGCTTCAGCGACGCAGGGCCGGTGGCGAACGTTCCGACCTACGAGCCGTCCTACGAAGGCTCGGTCGACGTCGTGGAGGCCGACTCGGGCGTGCGGGTGGTCATCGACCGCAGCGGGGTGCGCCTCTTGATGTGGCTCGACCGCGACGACCTGGAGCCGGTGGTCGCCGAGTCGGTGTGGATCGACGGCGCCGGACGGACGGTCCCCGACGGCGGGGCCGGCGTGTACGTGCGCTCGGGGTGGATCGACGTCGACGAGGACGGGGCCCACCTCCCCCTCTCGTGGCCGTTGAGTGGGACCGTCGACGTGCCCGACGCGTTCATCGACGAGTGGTACACGCCGGGGTCGGCCCCGGCCGACTTCGAAGGGCCCACGGCGATGGTGGAAACGGCCACCCCGGTCCTCGACGCCCACGGAAACGTGCTCGCGGTGATCGAGGACACGCCGGCCGAGGTCACCGTGCTCGAACGTCGTGGCGACCAACGCCTCATCGGGGTGGAGGGCGGCCGCTGTGGAGGCGGGACCCAGGTGCGCGGATGGGTCGACGCCGCCGTGCTCGACGAGGAGCCCGACTACGGCATCGGGCGCGGCTACTGCTGCGGCTTCGGCTTCGGCGACTGGGGGTTCGGGAGCTACGGAGGCGGCGGCACGACCACGCTTCCGCCGGAGCGGCTGTTGTGGGACGCGCCCGACGGCGACGTCGTCGGCGTGGTGCTCGGGCGCGCCTCGGGCGTCGACGCCGATGGGGTCGAGATCGTGGGGGGGGTCACGCTCCGTGTGGACGCCGACGCGGGCGAGCTGCCGGGCTGGGAGGCCGTGATCGTCCCGACGCGCCAGGGGGTGCTGACGGTGTGGGCGAAACAGTCCGACGGGGACCTGGACGACCTGGCCCCCCCGGATCCCGCCTAGAACCCGTACTTCGCGAGGAGCGCGTTGGCCGCCGCGGGGTTGCGCTTGCACTCCAACAGGGCCCGGAGGACCAGCGGCACCACGATCGTCGCGTCGGACTCGATGACGAACATCGGCGTGTCCTTCGTGAGCTTGTCCCAGGTGATCTTTTCGTTCGGCGTGGCGCCGGAGTAGCTGCCGTACGAGGTGGTGCTGTCGCTGATCTGGCAGAAGTACGCCCACGGCTTGACCGGCTTGTCCAGGTCGTACTTGATGGACGGGACCACGCAGATCGGGAAGTCGCCGGCGATGCCGCCGCCGATCTGGAAGAAGCCGATTCCCTCGCCCGCGCTCAGCTCCTGGTAGCGGTCGTAGAACCACGCCATGTACTCGATGCCGGACTTGGCGATCGTGGCGCTGCAATCTTCGTACTTCACGTGTGACGCGAAGATGTTGCCGAAGGTGGAGTCTTCGTAGCCGGGTACGACGATCGGCAGGTTGGCCTTGGCGGCGGCCAGGAGCCAGCACTCCTCGGCCGGGCCCTGGTGCGTCTCGGGGGGGAGCGCCTGGATGAGCTCGTAGAAGTACTCGTGCCAGAAGCGCCGCGTGCCCGACGTGTGCGCGCCGATCCACATGGGGACGAGCGTCTTCTCGACCGCACGGAACGCCTCGTCCTCGGGGATCGAGGTGTCGGTGACCCGGCGCATCCGGTCCTCGAGGATACGAGTGTCGTCTTCCTTGGTGAGGTACCGGTAGTCGGGAAAGTCCTTGTACGAGTCGTGTGCCACCAACCGGAACAACGACTCCTCCAGGTTGGCGCCGGTCACCGACAGGCCGTGGATCAGGCCCTCGCGGATGGCGGGGGCGAGCACGATGCCGAGCTGCGCGGACGACATGGCGCCGGCGACCGCCCAGAACATCTTTCCGCCGCGCTCGGCGTGGCGCCAGTACGCGATCGTCGCGTCGCGCGTCGCCCGGGCGTTGAAGTTGTTGTAGTTCCGAAGGATGAACTCGAGGATCGGAAGGTCGGCGGACACAGGGGCACCTCAGCGAGGCGGCGGACTAACGAGGTTTTGGGGGGCGCGCCGCGACCGGCCGCGCCGAGCGGCCGAGGCCGCCGCGCGCCCCGGCGCGAGGGGCGACGCCAAGGGACCTGGCCTCGCCCGTCGGAGAGCCGCCTGCCGAGAAGGCGCATGGGCTCGCGGCGCCGTGTCACCACAGCCCCGTTTGTGCTGTCGCAGCTCGCGCGCGCGCGAGCGCCGCGTCGACCGCGCGTCGGACCGGCCGCCGGAAGGGATCCTCGTAGTCGGCATACGTGATTCGGGACCGCTCGACATCGCCCCGAACCTCCTGCTTCACGACCCACCCCCAACGACGCCCGAGCGCACTCCAGCCGGGAGTTGGCACGGGGATCTCGAACGCCGGGCCTTCGCAGACGTACCCGCAACGGGGACCCAGGCACGCGCTCGCGCACACCCAACTGTGACGGGGTGGAGGCGCCCGTCGCCCCTGCCGCGGACCGGCCGCCGGAACACGCCCGCCTCGGGACGGTCGCGGGCCGGGCCCCCGCGAACGGCGGCGCCCCACGTGGGGCGCGAAAAATACCTGGCGACCATTCCCCGGCGATGGGCTTCGCGGGGGTAGTGGACGGCTCTCCAACTCGGGAGGCGGGGCGCCGGCGCCGGCGGGGCGTCGGCGCAGGGGCCTTGCCCTTGCGCTTCGACCCGTGGATCTTCGCGAGGAGGCCGTCGACGGTGAGCTGGACCTGGGCGGCGAGGAGGAGCTCAGTGGGGACCACGGACGCAGAAGACCGCGTTCAATGCGCCGGGTGAAGGGGGAAGGCGAGAAGGGATCGGCGAAATGCGTTCACTGGCAGGCTGGACTCAGGTTCACCCACGGACCGTCACTGACTGGGAAGATCACAGGTCCGCAGTTCGCCGTCCCACGACAGCTCCCCCTCCGGGTCCGGCACGTCGAAATGGAGCACGTCGCCCGGGGCCAACGACAGGCCAACTCCCCAACAGAGCTCGGTGTCCCAGTCCACGTATACGAGGTTGCCAGTCACGGGCGCCTCGAGGGTCCACGTCGTGGAGCCCTCCGGCTCCAGCCCGACTCCCTCCACCAACATCCACTCGTCCCAGTAGAAGGTGCCGAACAACACGAGCTCACCCACGTTCGTCACCGTGACCTCGGCCGTCCCGGCACCCGTGTCCTCCGACGTGTCGCCTCCGGTGTCGGTCGCGGTGTCACCGGTGTCGACCGCGGTTTCCGCGTTCGCGCCCGACCGCAGCGCCCATGGGGTCCACCCCCTCACCGGCTGGCGGCGCGTAGTGGCCGTCCGCGAAGAAGTAGGCCGACACGGAAGTCGACCGGCACACGAGTTGGTCGGAGCACGCGACCTCGCCGACGAAGCCCACCCCAGCAGGCGTCGGTGACCGCGGCGCCACACCCTCGAGCACGCGTGAGTCACGCCCGGGGGTCCAAACGTCTTGTCCCCGCCCCACGTGGGGCAAGAGAAAATAGTTTTCGACGACTCCACGCCGATTTTCCCGCGGCGATCCGGGCTGGTCCGGGACCGGCTCGGGACGGCCCCTCCAACGCCCGGAGAGGCCCCCGGAGCGCCTCCGACGGCCCCGGGGGTCTTCGCGCCCCTCCCGAGTGCGCCAGGACGCATCCTGGTGATGCGAATTCTGGACCAAAAGCGTCGTGATACCGGGTCTTCATGCGAATCGAAGCCGCCACGAACCTGCACGCACGCCTCCTCGACAACCGCCGCATCCACCGCCAGGCCGAGCACGAACTCGCGGTCCTGTTGGCCGAGCTGGCCGACCGCCGCCTCTACGCCGAGCTCGGCTACGCCTCGGTCTTCGACTACGCCGACCGGGTGCTCGACCTC
>SXOM01000625.1 GCA_005776735.1 Pseudomonadota bacterium | reverse complement strand
TCGTTTCTGTGTCCGCGGGGCCGCGCGTGGCCCCACCTGACGCCGACCCGCGCCCCGGGTCGCCGCGTCTTGCCCGGCCCACGCCGGCTAGCGACCGAGCCGTTGCGCGATGAGCAGCGCCATCTCGAGCGCCTGGGCGTAGTTGAGTCGCGGATCGACGTCGGACTCGTACGCCCGCGCGAGGTCGGACTCGGTGAGGCCCACGCTGCCGCCGACCACCTCGGTCACGTCGCGCCCGGTGAGCTCGAAGTGGACGCCTCCGAGGTGGGTGCCCGCTGCGGCGTGGACGGCGAAGTTCGTGTCGAGCTCGGCCAGGATGTCGTCGAAGCGCCGCGTCTTGTAGCCCTCGGCCGTCTTGAACGTGTTGCCGTGCATCGGGTCGCACACCCACACCGGGGTGCGCCCGGCGCGGCGGACCGCCTCGACGAGCGGGGGGAGGGCGGCCTCGACCTTCTTGGCGCCCATGCGCACGATGAGGACGAGCCGCCCGGGCTCGCCCTCGGGGTCCAGCCGCGCGGCGAGCTCGAGGAGCTCACCGGGTTGCATGGACGGGCCGACCGTCACCCCGATCGGGTTGCGGATGCCGCGGAAGAACCCGACGTGGGCACCGCCGAGCTGGCGCGTGCGCTCGCCGATCCACGGCAGGTGGGTGCTCAGGTCGTACCACCCGTCGCGCAGCGGCGGACGCTCGGTGGCGGCGGCCTCGTACTCGAGGTTGAGGCCTTCGTGGCTGGTGTAGAAGTCGACCGCGGCCAGCTCGTTGAGCGGGCGCCCGACCGTCGCGTCGAGAAAGCGCACGGACGCGCGCATCTGGCGCAACAACTCCCGGTACTCGTCGCCGCGGGCGGTCTGCGCGGCCCAGCGCAGGTCCCAGACCTCGGGGTGGTGTACGTCGCCGAAGCCGCCGTCGAGCAGGCTGCGGATGAAGTTGAGCGTGAGCGCGGCGCGGGTGTAGCCCTCGACGAGCCGCGCCGGGTCGGGCCGGCGGGCGTCGGGGGTGAACTCCGCGCGGTTCACGAGGTCGCCGCGGTAGGTGGGGAGGGTGGTTCCGTCGCGTGTTTCTGTGGTTTCGGAGCGGGGTTTGGCGTACTGGCCCGCGATGCGGCCCACGCGGATGACCGGCTTGCCGCCCCCGTAGGTCAACGCGGCGCTCATCATCAGCAGGATCTTCAACTTCGCATCGACGATCGCCGATTCACAGTCGACGAAGCGCTCGTTGCAGTCGCCGCCCTGCAGCAGGAACCGCTCGCCGCGCGAGGCCCCCGCGAGCTGCGTCTTGAGCCGCTCGATCTCCCAACTGGTGACCAGCGGCGGCAGCCGGCGGATGGTGGCGACCGCCGCGGCGAGCGCGGTGGCGTCGGGGTAATCGACGTGTTGCTCGGCGGGGTGTGCGCGCCAGCTCTCGGGGCTCCAGTCGGTCACGCAGGCTCCATCGAACGCGCTGGCCTAATTCGGGCGGCGCGCCGCGACCGGCCCGCGTTTCAGCGGCCGATGCGTGCGCGCGCCGCAGCGCCGGGGCGACGCAGGCCCCAGAGCAGGCGCCCGACCACCGCGAGGAGCGCGCCGGCGCCTGCGTAGAGGAGCGCCTGGAGGCCCGCGGGCCGGTACTGGAAGCGGATGTCGTGCTCGCCCGCGGCGAGCTCCACGCCCCGGAACAGGAGGTCGGCGACCAACAGGGGAGCGTCGGCGCCGTCGACCGTGGCCGTCCAGCCCGGATAGGCGGAGTCCGCGAGCACCAGGGTGCCGGGCCCGGCCGCGTGGAGGACGACGTCGGTGTCGCTCCACGACACGACCTCGGCCTCGGCCAAGGCTTCGCCCGCGCAGCCCGCCGGGTCAGGCGCCTCGATCACGACGGTCCGCCGGGGGTCTTCAGCCAGGACCGCGGCAAACGCCGCCTCGGCGTCGGCGGCGGGCACCCGGCACGGGACCACCCGCGCGCGCGGGAGGGCCTGGGGGTCTTCGAACAAGAAGGTGCGCCCGCGGACGCGGGGGAGGAGGCCTGGGAGCTCGTGGGTCGACGCGATCCACCGCAGCGCCATCCGTCGGCCGATCCAGGGGTGCTCCGCCCAGCGGCGCACCTTGGCGGCGCCCTTGTCGCCCACGTCGAGGCCGCCGGCGGCGAGCAGCGCGTCGTTGCGCACGAGCAGGAGCGGGGAGGGGAGGAGGACGTCCTGCGTGCCCAGCGGCAAGCCGAGGCTCGCGCTCAACAGCTCCCCGTCGAGGTCGCGGTCGACCCGGCGGTCGAGCACGGTCGTGCGCCACCCGCCGGGCTCGGTCATGGCGGGCGCGAGCCAGCGGGGCGCCGCGCCGACCTCGTCGGTCGGGCGCGTGGGGTGGTAGTCCCGGCCGAAGCCGAGGAGATCGAGGGCCACCAGGGCCACCACCAGCCGCGGGCGGCGGAGGGCCGTGGCGGTGGCGACGAGCAACAGGAGCGGGACCCACACCCGCGGGGAGTCGGGAGCGGTGCTGCGGCCGAGGTCGGCCAGGATGCGCGCCACCTTCGCCGGGATCGCGGCCGGATCTTCGGGCTCGGGCTCGGGGAGGGCCGCCGCCGCGAGGCCGGTGAGCGGCGGCGGGGGGGGGAGCTGCGCCTGGGCTTCGAAGCGGGCGGTCAGCACCGCGCGGAGCTCGCCGAGGCGCGTGTGCAGCCCGAGGTAGGCAAACCCCGTCGTCAACGAGAACAGGGCCGCCGTCCACCACAAGCGGGTGGCCACGACGCGCGGCCGGCGCATTGTGCGCACCACGTCGAGGCCGTGGGCGGCGAGCACCGCGATCGCCGCGACCGCGCCGAGCGCGAAGCGGGCGGGGAAGCGGAAGCCGGAGAAGCCCGGCAGGTGGCGGACCACCGCCCACAGCGGTCCGCCGAGCATCAAGAGCACGGAGACCACGAGCACGCCGCTCCAGAAGCGGCTGCGGCGCGCGCCCAGGGCGGCGAGGACCAGCGCGGGGACGCCGACGTACACGCACGTCTCCCAACTGTTCACGCCCGCGCCCCAGTAGCCGGTGCCGCGGTGGTAGTAGGTCTCGGTCACGTCGGCGGGACGATCGAACCCGAACGCGTACGGGAGCACGAAGCCGACGAGCTCCTGCACCGGCATCGCGCCGACGTTGGCGAAGACCCCCCCCACGCCGCCCTCGCGCATCGAGAAGCGCGCGAGCTCCAAGGTGGCGGCGAGCTGGGGTGCCGCGATGAGCACGCCGGCGGCGGCGCCGGCGGCGGTGCGCAGTAGCTCGCGCCCGCCGACCGTGGCGAGCGCGTGGGCCGCGACGAGCAG
>SXOM01000008.1 GCA_005776735.1 Pseudomonadota bacterium | reverse complement strand
GTGCGCGGCCCTACCTGCGACGCGACCGGCCCGACCGCCAGGGTCTGGTCGGCGCCCTCGACCGTCTTGGCCGCCACGTAGGCGGACCAGGTCTGCGGCATCCCGCCCGCGACCATCACCAGCGCGTAGACCACGCACACCGGCAACAGCACGTACAGGTGCACCCGGACCAGGTCGCGCCAGAAGTTGCCGAGCGTGCCGGCGCGGTCCGTGCGCGTCAGCCCGCGGGCCATCGCCACCGCCACCGCGATGCCGACGCCGGCGGAGGTGAAGTTGTGGAGCACGAGCGCCACCGCCTGCGAGAAGTACGACAACGTCGACTCCCCGCCGTAGCTCTGCCAGTTGGTGTTGGTCGTGAAGCTCGTCGCCGTGTTGAGCGCGAGGTGCCACGACAGGTCGCCGAACCCCTGGGGGTTGAGCGGGAACCACGACTGGAAGCGAAGGATGAACCCGGTGAGCAGGAGCCCGACCACCGAGAACGCGAGCACCGCGCCCGCGTACTGGCGGAAGTCCATCTCCCGCGCGGAGTCGACCCCGATGATGCGGTAACACAGCCGCTCGAACGCGCCGAAGACGCGCACGCCGGGGGGGCGCTCCCCTTCGAGCACCCGATGGAGCCACGCGCCCACCGGAACGGCCAACGCGGCGATGATCGCCGTGAAGACCACGATTTGCAGCCATCCGTTGGCGAGCATCAGAACCTCTCGGGGCGAACGAGCGCGTAGACAAGGTAGGCGGAGAGCCCGACAGCCGCGAAGGCGCCGAGCCAGAGGTCGAAGTTCATGCGTCGTCCTGCAGGTTGGAGGGTCGGTTCGCGAAGCGAACGAAGAGGAAGAGGAGGGCCCCCGCGACGCCCATGGTGAGCCACGTGGCCGGCCAATCCACGACCCGGTGGTCGGGGATCGTGCCGCCGCGCGGCACCGAGCCGGCGAGGCTGACCGCGATGGCGGCGAGCGGCATCGGTCAGCCCTCGACCGGCGCGGTGAAGCAGTACCAGAGCCCGAGCGAAGCGGGGCCGACGGCCGGCAGGACCGGAATCTGCAGGCCGACCGACAGGCCGTGCCGCGCTTCGGGGTCGAGGGTCATGCCGAAGCCCGGAACCACCTGCATGGCGAGGGCCTCTCCCACCAGGGACACGGTGGGATCGACCTCGACGTACACGGAGAAGCGGTCGGACAGCTTGATCTCGGGCGCCGCCAGGATGGCGACGGTGCCGGTCGAGAAGCCCGACGAGGACAGGACCGGCCGCCACCCCGCGTTCGCGACGAAGGAGAAGCGCGACGACGACAGGTTCAGGTGGACTTCGGGGGCGGTGACCACCCCGTCGACGCCCGGCGTCCAGTACACGTGCGGGGTCAGCGCGAGCTGCGGCACCACGAAGAACCGGGGCATGAACTCGAGCGAGCCGACGCCGGGGCCGTCCGTAGGGATGAGCTGGCCGTAGCCGAAGTACAGGTCGATCTTTTCGGTCAGACCTGCCGAACCGTAGATGATCGGGTTGACCGCTTCCGGGTACACGTACAGGTACGGGTTGACCAGCAGACTCCCAGCAGACGTGGCCGAACCCCACGGGTTGAGGGGGGAGGCGAACGCGACAGAGGCGAGAAGGGCGAACATGGAAGACTCCGCGCCCCGACAAGCACGCGGCGTGCCATCAACAATGGTCGCCTTATCTGCCGATTATTCGCAATCGATCCGCCTGGCGCCGTGCGCGACGCAAGGCCGGGCCGAGGGTCACCTTGCAGATTGCGGGAGCGATCGCCGCGCCCGCGCCGCCTACCCCTCGTCCCAACGTTTCCGCTTGCGCCACAGGGTCGCCGGATCGATTCCCAAGACCCGGGCCGCCTCCTCCGGGTGTCCGTGGCGCGCGAGCACCCGCAGGATGTGCTCCCGCTCGATCACCTCGACGGTGACGTCGTCGCCGAGGGCGACCCCCGCCCGCTCCGCCCGCCCCGGGAGCGTGCGGGTGTCGACCACGGGGCCGACGGCCAGGATGACGGCCCGCTCGATCGCGTTGCGAAGCTCGCGGAGGTTGCCCGGCCACGCGTAGGCGCTCAGGCGCGGCAGCACCTCGGGCGCAAACCGCATGCCGGGCCTACGCTGGACGCCGGCGAAATGTGCCAGGTACCCGGCTGCGAGGCGCGGAATGTCCTCCCGGCGCTCCCGCAGCGGGGGGAGTGTGAGCTGGAGGACGTTGAGCCGGTACAACAGGTCCTGCCGAAAGCGGCCCCTCCGCACCTCCTCGTCGAGCGCCCGGTTGGGCGCGGCGACGATGCGCACGTTGGCGGTGCGGGTCCTGGTCTCGCCGACGCGCTCGTACTGGTGCTCCTGCAAAAACCGCAACAACCGGGCCTGGACGGCGGGCGTGATCTCCCCGATCTCGTCGAGGACGAGCGTGCCGCCTTCCGCCGCTTCGACCCGGCCCGGGGAGTCGCGGACCGCGCCGGTGAACGCACCGCGGGCGTGCCCGAAGAGCTCCGACGCCAGGAGCTCCTCGGACAACGTGGGGCAGTTGACGACCGCGAAGGGGCCGGCCGCGCGCGCCCCCAACGAGTGGATGTACCGGGCGAGCACCCCCTTGCCCGTTCCGCTCTCTCCGGTGAGGAGGACCGGCGCGTCGGCGGCGGCCACCCGCGGCGCGAGTTCGAGCACCGCCCGCATCGCGGGACTCTCGGTGCTGAAGTCGGCCTCGGGCACCTCGGCCAGTCGATCCTCGAGCTCGGTGATGCGCCGCTGCATCGATCGTTCGCGCGCGAGCTCGTCCAGGAGCACGCGGACCTGTTCGGGCTCGAACGGCTTGGGCAGATAGTCGCGCGCCCCGCGCCGGATGGCCTCGACAGCGGTCGAGATGCTCGCGAACGCGGTCATCAGGACCACCTGCAGCCCCGGCGAGAGCTCGAGCAACCGGGGCAACAGGTCGAGCCCCGAGACGTTGCCGAGCTTGAGGTCCAGAAGTGCCACGTCGAAGCGGTGCGCCCGGAGCGCCGCCTCTGCTTCGACCCCGCTGGCCGCGCCTTGCGCGTGGTGGCCCATCGACTCGATCAAGACCGGCAGGGTGAGCCGGATGTTGCGCTCGTCGTCGATGACCAGGACGCGCAGGCCCACGGTGCGCCTACGCCTTGTGCCCGATGACCTCGGCCAACTTGCGCCCCATCTCGGCCGGGCTGCGCACCACGTGGATGCCGGCGGCCTGCATCGCGGCGTACTTGGCCTCGGCGGTGCCCTGGCCCCCCGAGATGATGGCGCCGGCGTGCCCCATGGTGACCTCGTACTGCAAAACGCCCCGCCGTGCGTTTGCCCCCGCCCGAAGATGCCGACCCGCGCCCCGGGGTCGCCGGGTCTTGCCCGGCCCCCCCACCGCCGCCGATGCGGTTCCCCGCCGCGGCCACGCCCACCAAACTACCGCTCGAAGTTCGACATCGCCCCGCCCACCGACCGGGGGCCGGTGCAGCCAGACCCTCGCGGATCGGCGTCCCCGTTGTGCCAAACGCCGCCCTCGGTCGCCGGTTCGGTGACGCGGCGGGTGACGGGTCGGGGGGAATTGGCTGAGCGGAGCGCAGGTTCGCCGCTTGCGGCGAACCTGCGGGGGAGCGAACGCCAATATCACCCGGCCCGGCAGGACCCGGGGGTGACCTCGTCTTCGTTCACCGCCTCGCCGTGCGTTTGTCCCCGCCCGAAGATGCCGACCCGCGCCCCGGGGTCGCCGCGTCTTGCCCGGCCCCCCGCCGGTGAGACCCCGCGAGGTCAGACCTCGATCACCGTGAATGCATCCCCACCCTCGCTCGCGTCGCCGGGCCGGAAGGTACGAACGCCCGGAGCGCGGCGCAAGAACGTGCGCAGGCCCGACTTCAGCGCGCCGGTGCCGTGCCCGTGGAGGAGGTAGCCGTAGCGTTCGCCCTGCCCCTTGAGCAGCCCCACGAAGGTCGTGACCTCGTCCTCGGCCTCAGCGAGGCGCTTGCCGCGCAGGTCGCAGGTGTTGTGGGGGAGGCGGACCCCGGCGCCGTCACTCGCCGGCGGCAGCTCGGGCGCGCGCTCCGCGCGCGGGGCCGCGGCCTCACCGGGGCGGTCGCGGGCGGGAGCCAACTTGGCGAGCGGCACCCGCAACTTCATCGCGCGCACCTGGACCTCGGCGCTGTCGCCGCTGGTCGTGAGCACCTGGCCGTGCTGCCCGACCGTGGCCACCCACACCCGCTCGCCGACCTGCGGGGCGTAGGGCCGAACGGGCGCTGCGTCGCCGTCGTCGAGCTCGCCGCGAGCCCCACGCAGCGTGGCAAGGGCGTCGTTCACGCCGCGCAGGGTGGGCGCCTGGTGCACCTCCTTCACGAGCGTGCGCAGCTCCTCCTCCATCTGCTTGAGGCGGGCGCGGGTGCTGTCGAGCAGCCGGCCGCGTTCGCCCGCGAGCTGTCGGTCGAGCTTGGCTTCGCGTTCGGCGAGCTCGTGCTCGCGGGCCGAGAGCCCGTCGCGCTCGGCCTGGAGCTGCCGCGCGGTGCGGGCGACGGCGTCGCGCTCGGCGTCGAGCTGCTCGGCGAGCCGCGCCAGCCGGGCCGCGCCCGCGTCGAGCAAGGTGTGCGCACGCTCGATGACCGCGGGCGGCAGACCCATGCGCTGGGCGATGACGAGCCCCTGGCTGCCACTCGGGCTGCCCGCGACCAGCCGGTAGGTGGGCCGGCCTTCGGCGAACTCCATGCCCGCCACCGCGATGCGCGGGTCGGCCACGGCCTTGAGCTCCGGGTAGTGCGTGGTGATCACCACGCGCGCGTCGCGCGCGACGAGCTCCTCGACCACCGCGGCCGCGAGCGCGGCGCCCTGGGCGGGGTCGGTGCCGACCGCCACCTCGTCGACGAGCAGGAGCGCCCCGGGCTGCGCGACGGCGAGCGCTTCGCGCAGGGCGGCGAGGTGGCCGCTGAAGGTGCTCAGGTCGCCCGCGACGCTCTGCAGGTCGCCGATGTCGGCGAGGATGGGCTCGAACCAGTCCAGCCGGCTGCCCTCCCCCGCGGGGATGGGGATGGCCGCGCGGACACACAGCGCGCACAGGCCGATCGTCTTGAGCGCGACCGTCTTGCCGCCGGCGTTGGGGCCGGTCAGGACCAGGCACCGGCGTTCGCCGTCGAGGTGCAGGTCGTTCCCGACGACCTCGACCCCACGGAGCGCCAGGAGCGGGTGCCGCGCCTTGCGGAGCTGCACCACGCCCGCCTGGCGCACCTCGGGGATGGAACCGTTCCAGCGGAAGCCGAGCTCGGTGCGCGCCGCGGCGAGGTCGAGCCCGCCCGCGGCCTCAAGGGCGGCGGTGGTGGCCACCGCGATGCGCCCCACCATGTCGCTGAGCTCGGCGAGGATGCGGAGCGTCTCCTGCTCCAGGGCGTCCTCGGCTTCGCGCAGGTCGTTCTGCAGCTCGACGGTGGCGCCCGGCTCGACGTACGCCGTCTCGCCGCTGGCGCTGGTGCCGTGGACGATGCCGAGGCCGCGGCGGAAGCCCACCTTGACCGGCACCACGAGGCGACCGTTGCGCTCGGTGACGTAGCGCTCCATCAGCATGTCGCCCCACCCGTCCTCACCCAGGAGCGCAGCGAGCGTGTCGTGGACGTGCATCTTGAGCTGGTGCACCCGCTCCCGGAGCGCCGCCAGCTTGGGGAACGCGCGGTCGGACAGCGTGCCGTCGCCTTCGAACGCGTCGCGCAGCACCCGCTCGGCGCCGCGGTTGCCCTCGATCACGCGCGCCAGGCCCACCAGCCGCGGCGACTCGCGCTCGGCGAGCCAGTCGTGCAAGAGCCCCAGGCCGTGCAAGCCGCGCCCGACGGCGATGAGCGCCCACGCTTCGAGGACCACGCCGCGCGCGGCACGGCCGAGCTCGGCTCGGAAGTCGCCGACGGCGTCGACCGGGACGGCCTCGCCGCGCAATCGGGCCGCGACGAGCTCGGCCACCAGGGCGTACGCCTCCTGGCCCGCGGACCACGTCGGCAGCGGCCGCAGCGCCCGCGCCCGCTCCGCCCCCATGGGGGTACGCGTGGCGTCGACCAGGGCGGCGCGGACGGCGTCCCAGTCGAGGGTGGCGAGTGTGCGGGCGGCGAAGTCCATGACGGCGCGAACCGCTAAGCACCGGAGCCGCCCCCGCAAAGGGTCACACGGGCCGTGCAGACCTTGCGCAGGCCGCCGGTGCCGCGGCGCCGCGCCCATTACAGGTGCGCATGTTCGTGGTGCTCCGACGCGCGCGGGGCGGCGCCGCAGGGAGGGGTTGATGTTCGTACTGGATTGGCCCTGGCTCGAGCTCACCGGCAACCCCGGTTCGGACCTCGGTGCGGAGATGCTCGCCGCCGACCTCGACGGCGATGGCGCCCCGGAAGTCGTCATCGCCGCTCCCGGCGAGGACGCCGTCTACGTCTGGTTGGGCGCCGGTGCCGGTCTCACGGCTCCAGCGGACCGTGTCCTCCGGGGCGGCACTGGGGAAGACTTCGGACGGGCGCTCGCCGTGCTGCCCGACCGGGACCAGGACGGACTCGACGAGCTCGTGGTCGGTGCGCCTGGCGCCGACGCGGGGGCCGGCGCCGCCGTGATCGTGGCGTTTGCCGCAAGCGAAGCGCCGGAGACCACCCGATTGTACGGCGCCGCCGCCGGGGATGCGTTCGGCTCCGCCCTCGCCACCGGCGACGTCGACGGCGACGGGCTCGGCGACCTCGCCGTGGGCGCGCCCGAGGCCGGCGCGGCGGAGGGCTGGGTCGGCGTCTACACCGCCGAGGTCGGCACCGCGACGCCGGTGTGGGCGGCGCGCGGGCCCGAGTTCTACACCGGCGCGTCGGTGACCTTCGGCGACCACGACGGCGACGGACTCGACGAGCTGACGGTCGGTTCGGAGTGGATGGTGCACGTCTACGCGAACACGCTCGGCACGCTCGCCACGACGCCGACGATCAGCTTCTCCGGCTGGGAAGTTCACGCCGCCGCGGACGGCGACGGCGACGGCTACGACGACCTGTTCATGGCCGAGGAGATCTGGTGGGGAAATTCCACCTATGGGACGGCGACGCGCAGCGGCCTGGGCACGGGCGACTACGGATCGCCAAGCGGCGCGGTCGGCGACGTCGACGGCGACGGGCATCCGGAGTTCGTCGCCGTCGCCGGAGACTCCCGCTTCACCGGAGGGGTCTTGTGGGGCGGTCAGCGCGACGAGGCCTCGGCCCTGTACGACCAGCTCGCCACCGGTGCCGCCATCTTCCCCGACCTCGACGGCGACGGCTACGGTGAGCTCGCCCTGGCCCACGCCGACGGCGTCACGCTCCGGGCGTTCGTCCCCGACGCCGACGGAGACGACTGGAGCCCCCTCGACCCCTGGGCCCCGGACTGCGACGACACCGACGCCGCCATCCATCCCGGCCTCCGCGACGTGGTCGCCGACGGCATCGACCAGGACTGCGACGGCGACGACGCACAGCACGACGAACCGCTGAACTGCGCGGTGTTCACCGGCTGGTCCGCGGTCGAGGACTGGCTGCGCGGCGCCGCGTCTCCCACCTCGGCCGAAGCGTTGCTGGCCGACCTGACCACGGGGAGCTGGACGGAGTCCTGCGAAACGTGGAGCGGTGAGCTCGGCAGCTTCGACACCGAGTGGTGGGGGGAGTACCGCCACCAGTGCGCGGCGACCGAAGCCACCACGGGCGGCACCCGGGTCACGCTCGCGCGCGGGGCGACCGGCCACACCTGGGATTCGGACGAGTGGTCCACCGAGGACGTCACGAGCGAAACGCGGATCGACCGCTACGAGTTCCCGGAGGGCACCGCGGGCGGCACGACGTCCGCCGACCTGCGGAGCGAGACGCACGCCGGCACGGGCGGGTACTACGCCCACGGCGTGACCACGTACGGCGAACTGGTGCGCGGCGGCCTCCACGTGGCGTTCGAACATTCGACCTACTCCCTCGACGAGTACCGCCACCTCTCCCGGTGGTTCAGCGAAGCGGAGCTCGAGTCCCACGTCGGCGCGTGCACGTGGAAGGAGTCGACCCACACGGATTGGGAGGAGGGGTACGGCGAAACCACCGCGCACGACGGCACGCACGAGGTCGTGTTGCTGTTCCCCGCCCCCGTCGAGCTCATCTGTGCCCAGGTCGGCGGTGCCGCGTACTGGGTGTCCTACGCCGGCCAGGGCCGCCTCTACGACGAAGCCTGGATTCGCGTCGAACCGCACGTCGACGAAGATCTCGACGGGTTCGCGCCCGACGTCGACTGCGACGACCACGACGCCAGCCGCAACCCGTGCACCGGCAGCGAGATCGGGCTGTTCTACGCCGACATCGACGGCGACGGCCACGGCGACTCGTCGGGCGGCACCTTCCGGGGGTGCGCGCCGCCGGCGGGCTTCGCCGCGACCGACGACGACTGCGACGACACCGACGCCGCGATCCACCCTGACGCGATCGAGACGTGCGACGACATCGACCGGGACTGCGACCTGGACCCCTACCGCGGCGCCGAGGGCGACGATCTCGGCCTCGTCTGGACCGACAGCGACGGCGACGGGTACGGGAGCGGCGATCCGGAAGAGGGCTGTGCGGCCGCCGGTGCAAAGATCGGCGGCGACTGTGACGACCGCGACGCCGACCGCCACCCCGGCGCCGAGGACACCGTCGGCGACGGCGTCGACCAGGACTGCGACGGCGAAGACGCCGAGGCGCCCGTGGACAAGGAACGGAAACGGTCGCAGGACCCGTTCGCGTGTGCCGGGGCCGGCGCGGCCGGTCGATGCGCCCCGTACGCCGTGCTCATCGGCGCCGTGGCGGTGCTCCGACGCTCGCGGGGCGGCGCCGCGCGACC
>SXOM01000624.1 GCA_005776735.1 Pseudomonadota bacterium | reverse complement strand
CTGTTCATCTGCGGCGGTGCGTTCGAGGGCATCGAGCGGGTGATCCAGGACCGGATGGGCCGCAAGACGGTCGGCTTCATGCAGGAACGCGGCGAGAAGGGCGAGAACACCGAAGCGCTCATGAAGCACGTCCAGACCGAGGACCTCGAGCGGTTCGGCCTCATCCCCGAGTTCATCGGCCGCGTCCCGGTCATCGCGTGCATGAACCCGCTGAGCGTCGACGACATGGTGCACGTGCTCACCGAGCCGCGCAACAGCCTGGTGAAGCAGTACCAGAAGCTGTTCAAGTTCGAGAAGGTGAAGCTCAACTTCACCACCGGCGCGCTGCGCGCGGTGGCCGAGAAGGCGACCAGCCGCAAGGCCGGCGCCCGCGGCCTGCGCACCATCCTCGAGACGGTGATGCTCGACATCATGTTCGAGCTCCCGAGCCAGGACAACATCAAGGAAGTCGAGATCACCGAGGAGTGCGTCACCAAGGGCGCCCCGCCGCGCATCGAGCCGATCCGCGAAGCCGGCGCGCCGGGAGCGTAGTGGAGCCTGGCCTGCTCGTCGCCAGCCCGCAGATGCGGGACCCCAACTTCGAGCGCGCCGTCGTGCTCCTGGTGCAGCACAGCGCCCAGGGCGCGTTGGGCCTCGTGGTGAACCGGGAAGCGCCGGTTCGGGTTGGCGATGTGGTGGGCCACCTGGAGCTGCCGTCGAGCTCGCCGCGGCTGCAACGGCCCGCCATGTGGGGCGGGCCGGTCGAGCGCGGGTCGGGCTTCGTCCTGTACCGCGGGGTGGCGCCCGAGGGGTGGACGGTGGGGAACGTCGCGGTCTCCCCCAGCAAGGAGCGCCTCGCCGCCCTGGTCGGGGCCGGCGCGGAGTTCCACCTGTGCCTCGGCTACGCGGGGTGGGGGCCCGGCCAGCTCGACCGGGAGCTGGAAGAAGGGAGCTGGGTGAGCGTCGACGCGTCCGCCGACCTCGTCTTCGACACTGCGCTCACCGACCGGTACGACCAGGCGCTCGCCCGCCTGGGCGTGCCCCCGTCGATGTTGTGGATGACGCCGATCTCGGAGTGAGGGCGGCGCGTCAGGGGGCGGTGAGCCACTCGGCGTCGGGCAGGGTGCCGTCGAGCGAACGGAGGAAGGCGACCAGGGCGGCCTGTTCGTCCTCGTCGAGGTCCAACGGCGCGAGGAACTCTTCGCGGTGGCCGACGCCGCCCTGTTCGTCGAGGGCGGAGTAGAACGCGACCACGTCCTCGAGCTCGGCGAAGTGCCCGGCGTGCATGTACGGCGCGGTGCGGCCGACGTTGCGGAGCGTGGGCGTCTTGAACTGCCCCACCTGCTCTTCGGTGAGGGCGAGCTGGGAGATGCGCGTGGCGGCGTCGTCGGGCGCGTCGGACCAGGCGCCGCCGCCGCTGAGCGGGTTGGCCTGGAGCTTCACGATGCCGGCGTAGCGCCCGTAGTCGTCGGGGTCGGCCACCCACGCGGGCACCGGGAGCAGCAGGTTGTGGAACTCGCGGTCGCTCAGCTCGGGGCCGGCGTGGCACAAGACGCAGTGGTTCGCGAGGAAGATGCGCAGCCCCAGCAGCTCGTCGTCATGCAGGGTGGTGACCCCGGCGACGTGGTCGTCGAAGCGGCTCGGGCCGGTGACGAGCTTCCGCTCGTACGCCGCCACCGCCTTGGCGGCGTTGACGAAGACCTCGGTGACGGCGTCCTGATCGTCGGCGGTCATCGACGCCCACGCCACCTGGTCGGGGTGGTCGAGGTCGTCAGGGATGGGTCGGCCGCGGGCCGGGAAGCGGGTGCTGTCCTCCATCGGCGGGAGCGCGCCGAAGATCGCCTCGTATTCGGGGCGCAGCACCACGTCGGCAGCGAGGTGGTGGGCGATCTCCAGGCGGCTCGAGTCGTGCTCGACCGGGCTCTCCCACGGGCCGGTGGCCTGGGTCCACGCGGTATCGGCGCGGCCGTCCCAGAAGAACCACCGGTTGCGGGCGCTGTCGAGCACGGTCGGGGAGTGCTTCCCGGCGGTGCCCACGCCCTCGGCGAGCTCGATGCCGTCGGCGAAGCCGAGCTCGGGATCGTGGCAGGTGGCGCAGGCCACCTCGCCGGTGCTCGACAACGCGGTGTCGAAGTACAGGCGCTGGCCGAAGCGGGCCGCGGCGTCGTCGTCGGCCACGCGGTTGGTCGGGTCGTCGCGGAGCGCGGGGGGCGGGGAGAGCTGCGCGGCCGCCTCGTTCTCGGCGGCGGTGAGCTCGAGCGGCGCAGGCACGACGGTGGCGAGACACCCGAGGAGGAGCGTGAGCATCACCCCTCACAACACTCGACATAGAAGGTGGCGCTCTCGACCACATCGCCCCGGGTGACCGTGGCCTGCATCGCCCACCACCCGCGCATGTGGAACAGGCTCCCCGTCACGTCGAAGCCGCCCATCTCGTCGCGGGTGACGGTGGGCACGGTGTTCATGCCGTGGCCGTGCTCGGGCATGGTGATGTCGAGGGCCAGGTCGGCGTCTTCGAACATCACGCCGTGGTCGGCGCCGTCATGCGCCATCCAGTACATCGAGAACGGCTCGTTGAACGGGATGGGATCGGGCGTGGGCGAGTACATCACGTAGTAGGTGCCGCCCTCGGTGGTGAGCGCGACCTCCTCGGTCCAGTCGGTGTCGGCCGTGTCGCCGCTGTCGGCGGTGTCCGCGTGGTGGTTGCACGCGGTGAGCAGCAAGAGAAGCGACATGGGATCCCCTCGGGTAGCTTAGCGTCACGCCGATGCTGCTGCTCCTCGTGAGTTTCGCCGACGCCGACCCGACGCCCGCCCCGCCGGAGGCCCCCGACGGCGAGCGGCTGGTCGAACTCGCGTCGCAAGGGGTCCGACAGCCGGCGGGCTGCTGGACGATGAACGGCGTGGCCGAAGACCGCTGGGACGCCGGCCTGTTCGGCAAGGGCGGCCGCACCTGGGCGTTGTCGGGTACGCTGCGCGACGGGGTCTGGGAGGGCCTCACCGCCACGGTCACCTCGGGCGATCCGGTCGACGAGGACGAACACCGCGGCTCGTTGTTCGGCCGGGACCCCACCACCGAGAAGGAGGGCCGGAAGGGGAGTCGGGTGTCGGTGCTCGAGGTGCTCCGGGACGAGGTGACCATGGAGACCGTCGAGCCGCGGGGTGGCGGGTGGCGGCTCACCCGCTCGCTCAAGGGGGGCGAAGCCGCGCGCAACCTGCTCGAGCTCGACTTCGACGCCACCCTCCGCCCGACGGTGTGGCGGGTCCTCATCGTCGACCCGGTGCGGCTCCAGACGCAGGAGGGCAACCAGGGGCGCATCGTGCGGATGGACGCGCGCCTGGCCGCGGCCGCCGACGGCGCGCCGCTCAGCGAAGCGCTCGTGGGCACCTTCGCGCGGTGGCCATTCTCGGTCAGCGTCGAGTCGCGCACGACGTGGAGCCCGGCCACGCCATGCTCCTAGCCGTCCTTGCCGCCGCCTGGGCGGCGCCGGTCCCGCTGGTGCTCCCGCCCGGGCAGCCGCGCGAAGAGTGGGAGGAGTGCCTCGCGCTCGCCGGCCTCCGCGCGGGCGACGACGTCGGCGCCGTCGGCATCGAGGTGATCGACGAAGGGAACGCGTGGCGCCTGCGGGTGCGGGACGCGTCGGGCCGGGTGCGCGAGGTGGTCGTTCCCGAGCCCTTGACCCCGGCGGCGCGCGAAGACGTGGCGCTGCTCGCCGCGAGCCTCGTGCGCCCGATCGGGGCGGCCGACACCTCCCCCCCGCCGGCCGCGGCGCCCCCTCCGCCGCGCGTCGCGGCGACCTCGGCCCCACCGGTCCCGCCGTTCGCGCCCACCTTGCCGTGGGCCCGCGAGGCGACCGCTCGCCTCATGGCG
>SXOM01000623.1 GCA_005776735.1 Pseudomonadota bacterium | reverse complement strand
GCGACGGTCGCGCTCGACGAGGCGCCGGCGGCGGCCACGCGCGTCGACGCCTGGTTGGCCACCGAGTCCGACGCGGGCCTGCGCGACGAGCTCGCCGCGGCCGCCCTGCGGGCGCTGCGCGACGAAGGCGAGCTGGAGCGGGCCACGGTGGCGGCCGAACGCTGGTCGGGCGCGGGGTTCGAAGCGGGCATGGAGGGGGCGCTCACGCTCCGCGAGGCCGGCCGCGCCGACGAAGCCACCCGCACGTTGCGGCGGCTCGAGCCGACCAGCGCCGAGGACCAGGTGTGGCGGGACGAGGTGCTCGCGGAGCTGCTCGTCGAGCTCGGGGAGCTCGACGACGCCGACGCAGTCTGGGCGCGCTTGGAGCGCACCGACCCGGACGCGGCGCGGTTCGGTCGGGCTCGCGTGGCGCGGATGCGTGGCGAGGCCGAAGCGGCCCTGGCGCTCTTGGCGACGTCCCGCGACCCGCGGGCCGCCGAGGAGCGCGGCCTGGCCTACGAGGCGCTGGAGCGCTGGAGCGAAGCCCACACCGCCTACGAAGCGATGGCCGACTCCCCGGACCCGGAGCGGCGCTCGGCGGCCTTCGTGGGCCAGGCGCGGGTCGCGCTGGCGAAGGACGACCCGCGCGGGGCCCTGGCGGCGCTCGCCCGGCTCACCGTCGTCGACGCCGGGTACGTGCTGACGGCGGCCCAGCTCCACGGCGACGCGCTCCTCGCCCTCGGGCGCGTGGACGAAGCCAGCGACGTGTACGCGGGCCTGGACGGGGACGCCGAGGCCCGCACCGTCCGGGCCCTGGGGCTCGGCGAGTGTGCGCTGGCGCGGGACGACGCGCGAGAAGCGCTCACCCAGTACAGCGACGCCCTCGAGGGCACGACCGACCGCTACTACCAGGCCGACGCGGTCGCGGGCCTCGTGCGGGCGCTCGCGCAGGCGGGCCGCGCCGAGCAGGCCCAGGAGCAGCTCGCGCGCCTCCGGAGCGGCTACCCGGAGCGCGCCGACGCCATCGCGCGCGCCGAGGCCGCGATCAACGAGTAGCGCGCGCCCAGAGCGGCCCGAACGGCTCCTTCAGCACGTCGCCCACCCGGCGGTCCAGCCGCACGTCCCGGCGCGACCCGGTCACCCTGCCCTCCCAGGACACCGCGGGCCCGTCCGGAAGGGGCACGGGACCGAACCGAGCCCCCGCGTCGACCGCACGTCGACGGGCCAGGTCTGCGGAGGCGCCGGCCCACTCGGGGTGCGCCCAGACCTCCACCCCGTCGAGCGCCGCGGTCAGCAAAAGCCCGCTGGTCTCGACGACCACGCGCCCCACCCGGCCCCGCAGCGCCTCGAGCACGGCGGGGAGCTCGGGGTGCCAGAGCGGGTCGCCGCGCCACCCGAGCCGGACCACGCCGAACCGCAGCCCCGCCTCCTGTGCCGCGTCCAGCACCGCCCGGACCACCTCGGCGCCGAGGAACCCCCGCCCGTGGTCCAGGTACCGCTTGTCCCGCAGCTCGGCGCGCCGGAGGGGGTCGGCCACGACCGCGGCGACGGGCACCGGGCACCGCGCGAACCACGCCGCCACGCGGCGGTCGTCGGGGTCGCCGGGGAGGTCGGACAGCTCCAGGGTCAGCGGCTCGGGCACTTCGCGGAGCGCACGCCGTCCCGCGGGGAGCGCGCTGGCGACGAGCTCGCGGAGGAGCGGCACCACCGCGTCGCTGTCTCGCCGCAGGTAGCAGTTCTGCACGCACGGGGTGGCGCAGCGCTTCACGACCTCGCGCCGCTGGCGGAGGGCCGGGCTGTCCCAGAGCTGGCGGAGGGTGGACTCGCGCACCGAGCCGAAGCGGCCGGCGAGGAAGTTCAGCTTCCCGTCGCACATGATCACGCTGCCGTCGGCGTTGACGTACAGCTCCTTCCAGCCCGCCCAGCACGGCGCCTCCAGCGGGGAGAGGCCCTCGCGGTAGTAGCGGGGCACCAGGCGCAGGTCGGCGGCGGCGTTGAGCACCCCCGGCTCGTCGACGAGCGCTTCCACCACCCGTTCGAGCGCGGGGAGCGCGGCGGCGTCGAACCACAAGCCGCCGACGGTGTCGTCCTCGCGGTCGCGGAACAGGTTCAGGACCTGCACCCCGTCGAAGCCGAGGGCGCGGAGGTGCCGCACGAAGTCCACGAACCCGTCCACGTTCTTTCGGTGGAGGATCACGTTCGCGCACACCTTCCGCCGCGGGTTTCCGGCACGTTCGTCGGCGTCGCGCAGCGCCCGGTAGCCGGCCATCGTGCGCTGGAAGGTCCCCGGCCCGCGCACGGCGTCGTGGGCCGCCTCCGGGCCGTCCAGGCTCAGGTTCACGTGTAGCTTCTCGACCGGGATCTCCGCGATCTTCGCCGCACGTTCGGGCCGGATCAACGTCCCGTTCGACGTGAGCGTGGTCTGCATGTCCCGCCGTGCCGCGTGCGCGAGGATCACCTCCAGGTCGGCCCGCACGAACGGCTCGCCGCCAAGCGGGTTGAAGATGGCGACGCCCCACGCCGCAGCCTGGTCGATGAGGTCGAGGACCTCGGTGGTACCGAGCTCCGGGCTGTCGTAGCAGGTGGTGCACATGACGCAGCGCAGGTTGCAGCGCAGCGTCAGGTTGACGCTGAGCCAGTCGGGCGGCGCAAAGCTCCGTCCGCTCGCGCGCGAGGCCCACATGCGCAGATCGTGGGCGATGGCCTTGGGGGGGCGCGGCACCGGGGCAGTATATGGCCGCCGCGCCGCGACCGTCCGCTCCCGGATCCGGGGCGGGCGCGCGGCGGGCCGCCGCCGGGGTACCTTGCGGGGGTGCGTGTCCTCGTCGTCCACTTCGGCCCTCTCCCCGGCTCGACCACGGCAACCACCGGCGGGGCGCTGCGCGCCGCGCAGCACGTCGCTGCGCTCACCGCCGCCGGTCACGACGTGGTCACCCTCGCCCGCGATCAGGACCAGGCGGGCGGTTTTGACGGCCCCGCGCACCTGCGGGCGCTCGCGCGCCGCGCGGCGCCGGACTGGTGCTTGTGCGTGGCGCCCGAGGTCGCGCCCGCCCTGCGGGGCGTCGCGCCCCTGGTGGTCGATCTGTATGCGCCGCGGATGGTCGAAGCGGCGTGGGAAGGTCGGCAACAGGACGAAGCCCAGCGGGCCCTCCTCGCGGTCGACGCGGCGGACGAGGTCGTGTTCTCCAACCCGCGGCAACGTTGGTTCTGGCTCGGGGTGCTCGGGCTCGCCGGCTGGGACCTGGCGCGCCCGGTCGGCCGGGTCGTCCCCCTCGCGACCCGCGCCGCGCCGAAGCGGCGCCGGCCGCGGGCGCCGCGGGTGGT
>SXOM01000622.1 GCA_005776735.1 Pseudomonadota bacterium | reverse complement strand
CCGACGCCGACGCCGACACCGACGCCGACGCCGACTACGGGGAAAGCGGCCCGTGCACGCCGACCGATCGTTGGACGGGCCCGATCCCCGCCGATCTGCTCACCCACACCCCCTTCGCGACCGACTACGACGCCGGGCTCGAGGAGGTGCTCACCCACGCCCGCGGGCGCGGGGGCGGGTCGTGGAACCCCGCCAGCGTCGTCTCCGGGGCCACGGTCGTGGCGATCGCCGAGGAGCCCCGGTACACCGACTATCAGCGGTTCTTCGTGGCGGATGGCTTCGCGACGATCCCGGCGGACGTGCAGGGTGCGGAGGCCGCGATCGGCGACACCGTGACGTTTGCGGTGAACGAGTACGAGGGGATGGACGGTGTGCCCTTGCTGCAGGCCGTGGGCTCCTGGACGACCACCGACGCCCAACACCCGGTCGCTGCGCGTCACCTCGGCGCAGCGACGGTCGACTACACCGACCACTACAGCGAGCTCATCCACGAAGCGGGCGAGCTCACCGAGGTGTCCGGCCTCGACTGCGGCACCGGCTACACCTGCTTCGTCTTCGAACACGACGGGGTCCGGGACCGCCTTCGCCTCCCGAGCATGAACGACTTCGGCCTGGACGTGGACTACGACGGCGGGAGCTGCGCCGAGGTGCTGGCCCCCGCGTCGGTCTACGAGAACTCCTCGGGTGTCCAGGGCTATTTCATCGACATCGGCGATCCCAGCTGGATGCGGACGTGGCCGATGCCCTGAGGCGGGGAGGACGCGCGCGAGCCCCGCGGCGCGCGGCCTGGGCGCCGCGCGGTTGCGGGGCTACAAGCTGGCGATGGACCCCACGGAAGACCCCCTCGCGCGCCTGCGTGCGCTCGTCCTCTCGCTGCCCGGCACCCACGAGGAGCTGACGTGGGGGCACCCGACCTTCCGCGTCGGCGCCAAGATGTTCGGCGCCGCGGGCGCCGCGCCGGGCGGCGAGGTCACGATGAGCTGCAAGTGCACCAAGGACCTGCAGGCGGAGATCCTCGCCCGCGGCCCGGGCTACTTCCGCCCCGACTACGTGGGGGTGCACGGGTGGCTCGGGATCCGCCTCGATGGCACCGTGCCCTGGTCCGAGATCGAGGAGCACGTACGCCGCGCGTGGGCGCTCACCGCGCCGAAGCGCCTGCAACGGTAGTCGGCGACGGCGTTACGCTCCGGCGATGCGCGCCTTCGCCCTGTTGCTCATCCCGCTCCTCCTGGCGTGCAGCGGCGTCCTCGACGACCCCAGCACCGCCGGCGACGACACCTCGGGCGCGGACGAGCCGTCCGCCGTCGACATCCTGCTGGTGGTCGATCCGTCCGGGAGCATGGCGACAGAGTCGAGCGCGGTCCTCTTGGGGTTGGAGGCGGCGCTCGACGGCCTCGACGGCCTCGAATGGCAGATCGCCATCACCACGACCAGCGCCGACCCGTCACGGGGGCGGACGTCCGGCGTAGATCCTGGCGAAGCCGGGACGTTGACCGCCGGGGTGGTCGCCTTTGGCGACGATGACCGCCTGGAACGGCTCCGCGCCGCCCTGGCCTGCGACACCATCTACTGGAGAGACGCCGACCTCCGGTCGGACCCCGGCTACGCGGGGTCCCCGGGGGACTGCCCGCTCCCGGAGGACGGTGAGGTGGTCGAACAATACCTCCAGTGCCTCTGCCCGACGGGCTGGGTCGACGACGAAGGCGCCGGCAACGAGGAGGGCCTGGAGGCCGCGCTGGACACGTTGTGCCGAGCCGCCGGCGACCCGCCGGGCGGGTGCTGGGACGAGACGGCGCCCATCTCCGGCGAGGACGGCCACTCGGTCGCCGGATTCCTCCGCGACGACACCGACACCTTGGTCGTGATCCTGTCGGACGAGGGCGACGGCAGTCGACGCGCCCCCACGGGAACCGCGGACGCCGACGCCTACGTGTCCACATTGGCCGAGTTCGCGACGCCGGTTCGGGTCAGCGTGCTCGGCCCCGCGTACCACGACCAGGACGGCACCTGCCTGGACGGCGCGCAGACCTGGGGAGTGGAGCGCTACCAGCAGGCTGCCGACGCGACCGGCGGGCTGTACGTCGAACTCACCGACCCTGCCGACGCCTGCGCGCCAAGCGACGTCGCCGCGGGCCTCCGGGCGATCTTCGAGGACGCCAGCGACTGACCGTTCAGCCGCGGCGCGCGCCCGCCCCGGCCCGCGTCCAGCGCGGTCGCGGCGCGCCGCCCAACGGCGCCTACAACCCGCCGCCGAACACGATGTACGCCGCGCCCGCCCCGCCGTTGATGTTGTACCCGCCGATCAACAGGTCGGCGAGATCGTCCCCGTTGAAGTCACCGGCCGCGGCCAAGGTGGCGCCCACGTACCCGTTGCCCGAGGGGCCGTTGAGCGAAGCGTCGGCGTCGTTGACCGAGAGCGTGCCCGCAGAGAATGGTCCGCGGAACAGGTAGGCCGCACCCGAGCCGGCCACATCGCCGGTGGCACCGTAGGCGCCCACGAGCAGGTCGGTCTCGCCGTCGCCGTTCTCGTCGCCGATGATCTCGGTCGTAGCCCCGAAGTAGCTGCCGGACGCCCCGTTGATGAGCACCTCGCAGTCGAGGATGCTCCCCGAGCTCCACGGACCGAAGCACACGTGAACCCGCCCAGAGTTGCTCGAGAGTCCATCGCCGGCGGAATCGCCGGCCGACAGGTCGGCGTATCCGTCGCCGTTCAGATCGCCGCGGATCGACAGACCGGAGCCGATCACCCCGGACGTGTTGGTGTCCCCTTCGAGCACCGCGTCGGCCTTGGAGGAGAGGGTGAGCCCTGACCCGCCGAATTCCCCGGTCATCAGGTAGATGTACCCCCGCTCCCCGTAGACCGAGGAGATCGCATAGCCGGCGACCAGGTCGTCGCTCCCGTCGCCGTCGACGTCGCCGCCGGTGGCGAGGAACCCGGAGTAGTCGAGCGCGCCCTCGAACTCGTTGATCCCCCAGATGTCCTTGCCGCTGCTGGAGGAGATGGTGCCATAGTCGGCGAAGACCTCGTCAGCGCCCGACGCGCTGATGAACAGGTCGTTGCGCCCGTCCCCGCTCCAGTCGCCGATCGCCAGGGTTCCTCCGATGTAGTCGCTGGTGCCCGTGTTGTTGGTGTAGATCGTGTTCGCCGAGGTCTCGGTGGCCGAGAGCGGGCTCGAGAACAGGTAGACACGGCCGGTGTTGGAGTAGCTGGACGAGTAGTCGTAGCCCGAGTCGCCGATGACGACGTCGGCGGCCCCGTCACCGGTCAGGTCACCGAGCGCACAGGAGCGCCCGAACGAGTCGCCGCCGCTCTCCCCAGAGAACTTCACGTCGGCGTCGGAGTCACGCAGGGTGCCGGTGGCGCCACCGTAGAACGCGTACGCCCCGCCGACGCTGGTGGTGTGGTAGGCGTACACGACCACGTCGTCGCGGCCATCCTCGTCGATGTCGCCACCGCCGCACAGCGCCACGCCGAGCTGGCTGCCGGTCGTGCCCGAGATCTTCACGTCGGCGCTCCCGAGCGAGATGTCGCCGGTGAGCCCACACCCGTCGGCCGAGCCGTTGCAGTTGTCGTCGACGCCGTTCATGCACACCTCGGACTCGTCCGGGTTCACGTTGCGGTCGCCATCGTCGCAGTCGTCGTCGTTGGTCGCCCAGTCGCCGGAAGGCGCATCGCACTGCTTCTGGGTGGTGCCGTCGGGGTCGCCGAAGCCGTCCCCATCGTCGTCGGGGTACCAGGTCGGGAGCGGGGAGCTGGCCATCGAGTCGTCGTCGCTGTCGACCAGCCCGTCGCAGTCCTCGTCGCCGCCGGCGCCGTCGCACACCTCTTGCCCGTCGGGGTTGATGTCGCGATCGTCGTCGTCGCAGTCCTGATCGTCGCGGACGTAGCCGCTGGGCTGATCGCAGGAACGTTGGCTGTCCTCGGGGTCGCCGAAGTCGTCGTTGTCGGCGTCCGCGAACCACTCGGTCGGCTCGAGGCTGTCGTCGTCCTCGTTGACGTCGCCGTCGCAGTCTTCGTCGGCGTCCGCGTCGTCGCACACCTCGGTCCCTTCCGGGTGGGTCCGCGGATCCTCGTCGTCGCAGTCCTCGTCGTTGGCCACGTACCCCGGGGGCTTTTCGCAGGAGGCGTCCTTCTTGTCGGGGTCGCCGTACCCGTCGCCGTCCTGGTCGCGGAACCACTTGCACGCGTCGGGGCCGCCGGAGGTGTCCGCGGTGTCCTCCCCCAAGAGGCCCGTACAGGCCAGGGAGAATCCGAATACCGGTGCGAACCAGAAGAGGCGGGCGAGGCGCATGGGGGACTCCGAAGCCCCCACCTTACCCGACAGATTCAGGTCGGCGAGCGCCCCGAGCGTAGCGGCCGGCACGTGTTGTCGAAGACATAACCACCACCCAGGCTCGGAAAGTCGAGGCGGTACTGGTCGAGCCGGTAGGTGAGGTTCGCGCGCGTCCCCGCCGGCAACGGCGTGGAGGTGGGCATCGCCCCCCACAGGCGGGCCACCGAGCAGCGCGGGGCGTCGACCGCCTGCTCGTCGGCGGCGGGTCGCAGGCCGTCGGTGTAGCTGACCACGAGGCCTTCGCTGCGCAGGCGGAACTTGGCGTTGACGGTCTGGGTGACCTTGGCGAACTGCACGTCCAGGCCTACCGGCAGCACCACGACCTCGATGCGGGTCCCCTCGCCGTGGCCGGTCGGCCGGAAGAACACGTAGCGGACCACGGGGTCCCGGAGCGTGGCGTGGCTCGCGTCGACGTGCCCGTCGGCGCGGACCCCCTCGGCCTGGACCGCCACCAGGCCGGCGTCCGACCAGCGGTCCGCGATGGCCGGCAGGGCCTTGAGCGGGCGGAAGTGGGCGACGGACTCCCCGTCGGGGAGGGGGAACGTCTCGGCGACGCTGTGCTCCTGGCCGAGCCGCCACGAAGTGAACGCGCCGATCGCCGCCCCGAGGATGGCGAGCACCACCAGGTGCGGGGCCCAGGTCTCGATGAACCCGGGCGCGGGGCGGTGGGCGGCGCGAGAAGGCATCTTGCTCACGCATCGGCCGGCCTGCGCCCTTCTGAAGTCCTCTTTTCCCGCTCAGAGGTCGCGAGGGTCCATCCACTTGGGGACGGGCGGGGCGCGCCACGCCTGCATCGCGTCCAAGAGCGGCGCCACCTCGGTCCCGGCGAGCAGGAACTCGCGGTGCACCCCACGGATGAACCCCTCCTCGACCGTGTGGTCCAGGAAGCGCACCAGCGGGTCGTAGTAGCCATCGACGTTCAGCAGCGCGACGGGCTTGGCGTGCAGGCCGAGCTGACCCCAGGTGTAGGCCTCGAAAAGCTCCTCCATCGTGCCCACGCCCCCGGGGAGCGCCATGAACCCGTCCGACAACGACGCCAGGAGCGCCTTGCGCTCGTGCATGGTCTCGACCACGTGCAGCTCGGTGAGGCCGCGGTGGCCCACCTCGAGGTCGTTGAGGTGGCGGGGGATGACGCCGATCACCGGCACCCCGCGCTCCAGGCACGCATCGGCGAGGATGCCCATGATCCCCACGCTCCCGCCGCCGTACACCAGGCGCATCTCGCGCGCGGCCAGGACCGCGGCCAGGGTGCGCGCCGCAGCGGCGTAGACGGGGCGACGGCCGGCAGACGAGCCGCAGTAGACACAGAGGGTACGCATGGCGCCGCGCTGCTAACGCGTCGCGCCGTACACCACGGCCACGCCGGCCTCCCCGCCCGTGGCGATGGCGTAGCCGGCGCCCAAGAGGTCGCCCATGCCGTCGCCATCGACATCGGCACCGGCGACGGCAGCGCCGAACTGAGCCTCGGCGTCGTCGCCGTACCAGATGGCCGACGCCGAAGCGAGATCGCGGGTACCGGTCTTCGGGTTGCCCTCGAACACGTACACCGCGCCGCCTCCCGGTGCGCCCGCTTCGGCGTGCGGAGCCCCTGCCAGCAGCTCGATGCTCCCGTCGTCGTCGGCGTCGGGCGCGAAGGCGAGGGCAAAGCCGAGATAGGCGCCATCCTCGCCCTCGATCGTGAGGTCGGCCTCGGCCTCGGTGTAGGTGCCCACGACCGGCCCGGCGAAGCGGTAGATCAGCCCGTCGGTGTCGTTGGCCTCGGGCGCCCCACCGAACACGTCGCCGTAGCCATCCCCGTCGAAGTCCACGCCGACGCTCACCGCCCAACCGAGCGAGGCGTCGGACACCGACAGGTCGACCGTGGCGAGCCGATCCCCGCTGCTGAGCGAGCCGAGGTCACCGCCGGCGTACACGTACAGCCGACTGTAGCCGTAGTCGCCGATGACCAGCTCGTCCATCCCGTCCGCGTCGAGGTCGCCCAGGGTCACCGTGCCGTACACGGCGCCCGACGCCGTGACGTCGGCCTGGTTGGACCGCAGTGAGTCACCGGCGCTGAAGTTGCCCAAGAACCCCACGGCGTTGGAGTCGTTGGGCTGGGTGGTGAACACGTCGCCGCGGCCGTCCCCGTCGAAGTCACCGACCGCGATGCGCGCGCCGACGAAGTCGTTGGTCTCGTCACCGGCGATGAACACGAACGCGTCGTCCTCGTCCAACCCACCGGCTTGGGGCGCGGCGTACAGGTACACCGCGCCCCCGCCGCTGGTGGCGGCGTCCGAGTTCGGGGCGGAGACGGCAAGGTCACCGAGGCCGTCGCCGTCGAAGTCGGGCCCGGCCCGGACCTGCTGTCCGAACTCCCCGTCGTCCGCCGCGGCCCGGATCGACACCAGGCCGGCGTCGAGCGCGTCGAGCTCGCCCGACAGCGCGCCGGTGAGCCGGTAGACCGCGCCCTTGCCACCGGTGCCCGCCTCGTCGAGCGGCGCGCCCACCCAGACCTCGTCGACGCCGTCGCCGTCGGAGTCCACGGGGCCGGACATCCCGTAGCCCATGAAACCGCCGTCGCGACGCACGATCGCGTCGGAATTGGAGTGGGCGAGCTCGTCCCCGAGCACACACGCCGCCGCCGAGTTGTCGCAGTCCTGGTCGATGCCGTCTTCGCAGATCTCGTCCTCCCCCGGGTTGACCCCGGAGTTCGCGTCGTCGCAGTCGGCCCCCTGGTCGACCTGTCCCGCCTCCCCTTCGCACGCCGCGCCCACGAACTCCCCGCCGTAGCCGTCACCGTCGAGGTCTTCGTACCAGTTCGAGGTCCCGCTCCGGGGGCCCTCGGGGTCGTCGTCGTCGATGCCGCCGTCGCAGTCGTCGTCGCGCCCGTTGCACTCCTCCTGCTCGCGCGGGTTCACGCCCGACCGCTCGTCATCGCAGTCCTCGGCGTCGTCGTCCATCCCCGCGGGGGGGGTACACCACAGCTCGCCGGGCTCCACCCCGAACCCGTCGCCGTCGTCGTCCGGGTACCAGGTGTCGCGCCCGGTGACCGAGTCGTCCAGGTCGTCGGCGGCGCCGTCGCAGTCCTCGTCCACGTCGTCGTCGTCGCACACCTCGACGAGCCCCGGCGAGATGCCCTCGTCCTCGTCGTCACAGTCGGTGCCGTCGGCGACGAACCCCTCCGACGCGGCGCACGACTCCTCGGTGTTGTCGGGGTCGCCGTAGCCGTCGCCGTCTTCGTCGCGGTGCCACGTGCTGGTGCCCGTCGGCCCGTCGTCGTCGTCGTCGACCCGGCCGTCGCAGTCTTCGTCGCCGCCGGCGCCGTCGCAGCGCTCCGTGCCCCCGGGGAACGTGGTGGCATCGGCGTCGTCGCAGTCGGAGGTTCCGAACCCGTCGCCGTCCCAGTCGAAGATGCCGTCGGCGCCGAGGTTGGCCGCGCAGGCGAGCTGGAAACCGGAGAGGGCGGCCAAGGTGGCCAAAAAGGGCAGGCGCTTCATCGGGCGAGGATAACCGAGGCCGCACGCGACGCGCGCCCGAAAACCGCCCGCGTCCGGGCCGGTCGCGGCGCGTCGCCCCTACCCCCGGACGTCGGGTGGATCAGTCGCCCGATGGCGCGTCGCCTTCGCCGCCGTCGGCCTCGTCCAGCTCGTCGTCGTCGAGGGGCACCATCAGCCCGCCGGGGGCCGCGGGCGCCCGTTCGCCCGCCCAGACGAGCTTCTTGTAGGCTGCCTCGTCGACCTTCGGGGGCGTGGCCGCGCGGAGCCGGGCGACGAACTTCTCCTGCAGCGCGTCGAGCGCCTGGGACTTGACCTTGCGCAGGACGGAGCCCTTCATCTGCTCGAAGGTGCGCTGGATCGGATCACGACGGGCCTCGACGCGGACGAGGTTCCAGCCCTCCGGGGTGCGGAACGGCTCGCTGAGCGCGTCTTCCTGCAGCTTGAACGCGACCTCGACCACCGTCGCGTCCAGACCGGGCTTCCCCTCTGCGGTGACGAACCCGACGTCGCCGCCGCGGCGTTTGTACGGGTCTTCGCTGTGGGCGCTGCACAGGTCACCGAACTGCTCGGGATCGGCGAGGGTGGCCTTGCGCAACAGCTCGATGTCCTTGCGGGCCTGCGCGTCGGTGCGGCCCTCCCCCACCTTGACCAACAGGCGCCGGACCTGGCGCTTCTCGGGCACGTCGAACTCGCTGCGGTGCGCATCGAACCAGGCGCGCAGCGTGGCATCGGTGAAGTCGGCGTTCTTGACGTTGCCGTAGACCTGGTCGCGCAACAGCGTGTTGATCATCACCTTCTCGACCTTGGGGTCGTGATCGACGCCGCGGCGCCGCGCCTCCTGGAGCATGAGCTCCTCGTCGATGAGGTCCTCCAGCAGCTCCCGACGCTGCGCGGGGTCCTGGGCGGCCTCGGCGGTGAGCCGCGTGCGCGCCCGCTCCTGCACTTCGGCCGCGGTGACGCTGCCGTCGCCGACCACCACCACGGGCGCGTCGCCCGCGACCGCCACGCCGACGCCGAACGCCAGGACCAGGCCGAACCCCACCGAGGATTTTTTCACACCGCCTCCGCGGAACCCCGAATAACCCAGATGGTCAATCGTATTCCCAGCCCGGAAGACAACGACATGCGCCTCCCCTCCTTCGTCGCCCTGGCCGCCCTCGGCTTCGCCGCCACCGCAACCGCCGCCCAGCCCGCCACCCTGGAGGCGGGCCGGGAGCTCTTCGTCCGCACGTGGGTCGCCTGGGACGAACGCGCGGCCGAGGGGGGCGACGGCCTGGGTCCGATGTACAACGCTTCGTCCTGCGCGGCGTGCCACAACCAGGGCGCCCTGGGTGGCGGCGGTGGCAAGGAGCGCAACGTGCGCCTGGTGCGTCCGAGCTCGGAGACGGCGTTCTTCGTCGACCACCGCCTGTCCACGCTGAGCCAGCGCCCCCTGAGCGCGTCGTCGGGCACCAAGGTCGAGCGCAACACCCCCGCGCTCTTCGGTGCCGGTCTCGTCGACTCGATCGACGACGAGGTGTTGCACACGCTCGCTTCAACCCAGAGCGGCGACATCTCCGGGCGGGTGCCGACCACGGCCGAGGGCAAGGTGGCGCGGTTCGGCTGGAAGGGCCACACCGCCTCGCTCGCGGACTTCGTGCGGACGGCGTGCGCCAACGAGCTCGGCCTGGCGGTCGAGGGCGTGCGGCAGGCCCAGCCGCTCCAGCCCGAGCTGATGGACCGCCTGGTGCTCATGCAGGCCGCGGTGCGCCAGCAGGGCAAGAAGGTCGACCTGGTGGGCGGGCCCAAGCGCGACCTGAGCGAACGCGACGTGCAGGCGCTCACTGCGTTCGTCGGCGCGCTCCCGGCGCCGGCCGAGCTCACGCGGCAGCCGGGTCGGAGCGAGGGCCACGCCCTCTTCGGCAAGGCGGGCTGCGACGGGTGCCACGTCCAGAAGGTGGCCGCGGTCGACGGCATCTACGCCGACCTGCTCTTGCACGACATGGGCCGCGGGCTCGCCGATGCCGGCTCCAGCTACCAGACCCGCGGCAACGACAAGATCGTGGCGCAGGCCGACAGTGCCGGGATGGTGGCGCACACGCTCAGCGACGGGTCGACGGTGCGGGTGCCTGCCGAGCCGGGCACGCCGGTTCCGGCGGCCGACGTCGAGTGGCGCACGCCGCCGCTGTGGGGCGTGCGCGACAGCTCGCCCTACCTGCACGACGGCCGCGCCGCGACGCTCGACGACGCGATCCGCGCCCACGGCGGCGAAGCGGCAATGTCCTCGACCGCCTACACGTCGATGACGCTGGAGGAGCAGCAGAAGCTCGTCGGCTTCCTCGAGTCGTTGGTCGCGCCGGGCGCGTAGTTCGAACCCCCCGCTCGCCGACCTGCGTCGGTGCAGCAAGCCCCTCGCGGTTCGGCGTCCCGCTGCCGCGGTGCCAAACGCCGTCTGCGTGGTGCGGTTCGGTGACGCGGCGGGTGACGGGTCGGGCGGAATTGGCTGAGCGGAGCGCAGGTTCGCTTGCGAACCTGTGGCGGAGCGAACGCCAATTTCGCCCGACCCGGCAGGACCCGGGGGTAACCTCGTTCTGCCGACGCTGCGTTCGGCCTGAACGCCCGCGGGACGCCGACCCGCGCCCCGGGGCGCCGCGTCGTGCCCGACGCCGCCGATGCAGTTCGCGCCTACCGCACGAATCGCGCGAGGTTGCCGAACGCGTGCATCCACGGGCTCGCGTCGTCGCGGGTGCGCCACTGGGGCGGAGCCCAGGACAACGTGGTCCAGCGGAAGGCGCGCTCGGGGTGGGGCATCAGGATCGTGACCCGCCCGTCGGGGGTGGTGAGGCTCGTGACGCCACCGCGGGCGCCGTTGGGGTTGTAGGGGAACCGCTCGGTGGGTTGGTGGTGGCCGTCGACGAAGCGGGCGGCGACCAGCGGCTGCGCGGCCTGCTCCATCGCCGCGTCCGGCCACACCGGACGCCCTTCGCCGTGCGCCGTCGGGACCAGGAGCGTGCTGCCCGCCATGCCCGCGAAGAAGACCGACGGGGACTCCTCCACGCCGATCGCGCACAGGCGCGCCTCGAACTGCTCGGAGCGGTTCTTCACGAAGCGCGGCCACACCCCCGCGCCCGGAACCAGCTCCGCGAGGGTCGACACCATCTGGCAGCCGTTGCACACGCCGAGGGTGAAGGTCTCCGGCCGGGCGAAGAACGCCGCGAAGACGTCGCGCGCGCGCGGGTGGAACAGGATCGACCGCGCCCAACCGCCGCCCGCACCGAGGACGTCGCCGTAGGAGAAGCCGCCACACGCCGCCACGCCCACCATGTCGCGGAGGTCGACCCGGCCGGACAGGACGTCGGTCATGTGCACGTCGACCGCGCAGAAGCCGGCACGGTCGAAGGCAGCCGCCATCTCGATCTCGCCGTTGACGCCCTGCTCGCGGAGGATCGCGACCCGCGGGCGGCTCCGGAGCGCGGGGGCGGGCGCCGGGACGAAGGTGAGGCGGGCGGCGAGCCCCGGATCGGTGAGATCCCGGACGCGGGCGTACTCCTGGCGGGCGCAGTCCGGATCGTCACGCCGCACCTGCACGGCGTGGCTGACCGCGGACCACTCCGCGTGCAGCTCGTCGCGACGGAAGCGGTGCACCACCCCGCCCGAAAACCGGAAGCAGAGCTCGTTGCTGCCGAAGCACGGGCGTCCCAAACGGACGCAGCGCAGGCCCGGGAAGCGTGCGCGCACCGAGGCGGCTTCGGAAGCCCGCACCTGGATCACCGCGCCGAGCTCCTCGGCGAAGCACGCCGCCAACGGCGCCCCCTCGAGCTCGAGCTCCGCGCCCGCCCTCGACGCGAACGCCATCTCGCACACCGCCGCGAACAGGCCCCCGTCGGAGCGATCGTGGTACGCGAGGAGCTCGCCGGCTGCGTTGGCCGCCTGCACGCCGGCGAAGAAGACCCGCAAGAGCTCCGGTTCGTCCAGGTCGGGCGGAACCTCGCCGAGCTCGCCCCACGCCTGGGCGAGCACACTCCCCCCGAGGCGGTCCCGGCCGCCGCCCAGGTCGACCAGCCACAGCTCGGTGTCCGGCGCTTCGACCCACTGCGGCGTGAGCGTACGTCGCACGTCGGTGACCGGCGCGAACGCCGACACCACCAGCGACACCGGCGCCGTCACCGACGTGCCGTCCCACGTCGTGCGCATCGACATCGAGTCCTTCCCGACCGGGACCGCGATGCCGAGCGCGGGGCACAACTCCATGCCGACGGTGCGCACCATGTCGAAGAGGACGGCGTCGTCGCCGCCGTGGCCGGCGGGCGCCATCCAGTTCGCGCTCAGTACCACCTGTTCGAGGCGCTCGACCGGCGCCGCGGCCAGGTTGGTGAGCGCTTCGGCGACCGCCATGCGGGCGCTGGCCGGTCCGTGCAACAGCGCCAGCGGCGAACGTTCGCCCATCGCGAACGCTTCGCCACGATGGCCCTCGTAGCTGTGCGTGGTGACCGCCACGTCGGCGACGGGCACCTGCCACGGGCCGCCCAGCTGGTCGCGCACCACCTGCCCGGTGACCGACCGGTCGCCGATGGTGACGAGGAACGACTTGTCGGCCACCGTGGGGAACCGGAGCACGCGGCGAGCGGCCTCTTCGAACGTCGGCGTGCTCTGCAGGGGGGCTCCGGCGCCCGGGCGGCGCTCGGCGCGGCGGTGCATCCGGGGCGGCTTGCCGAAGATCACGTCGAGCGGAAGGTCGACGGGCGGCTCCCCCAGCAGCGCATCGTCGACGCGCAGGTGCGGCGCGGGGGTGGCGTGACCGACCACCGCCCACGGCGCACGCTCCCGCTCGCAGATCGCGGCGAAGCGGGCCAGGCCCGCGGGCGCGAGGGCGAGCACGTAGCGCTCCTGCGCTTCGTTGCTCCACACCTCCAAGGGCGACATCGAGGGCTCCGCACTCGGCACCGCGCGCAGGTCGAACACGCCGCCCACGCCGCCGCCGTGCACCAGCTCGGGGAGCGCGTTGGACAGCCCACCGGCCCCGACGTCGTGGATCGAGAGCACCGGGTTGTCGTCCCCGAGCGCCTGGCAGCGATCGATGACCTCCTGACAACGCCGTTGGACCTCGGCGTTGTCGCGCTGCACGCTGGCGAAGTCGAGGTCGCCCGCGCTCTGGCCCGACGCCATGGAGCTGGCCGCGCCGCCGCCGAGGCCGATGCGCATCGCCGGCCCACCGAGCACCACCAGCGGCGCTCCGTCGACGACCGGCAGCTGGTCCACGTGGCCGTCGTCGATGTT
>SXOM01000621.1 GCA_005776735.1 Pseudomonadota bacterium | reverse complement strand
GGATGGCCTCGTGGGCCTCCTGCGCGTTCTTCGCGGTGGACTTGTAGCGCCGCGGCTGGTCGGGCAGGTAGTCGTTGCCGTAGTGCCCGAGGATGCTCCCGCGCGCGGCCTGGATGGCCTGGTCGGACAGGTGCACGCTGTCGGTACGCATGTAGGTGATCCAGCCGCGCTCGTAGAGGCCCTGCGCCACGCGCATGGTGTGCTTCGCGGTCCACCGCAGCTTGCGGTTGGCCTCTTGCTGGAGCGTGCTGGTGGTGAACGGAGGGAACGGCCGCTCTCGCCACGGCTTGGACTCGACCGCAGCGACGCGGCCGCGCTGGCCGGACAGGCGCTCCACCAGCGCGCGGGCACCGGCCTCGTCGAGCAACGCGACATTCTTGGAGGCGAGGCGCCCCGTCGTCTCGTCGAAGTCCTTCCCGCGCGCGATGCGCTTGCCGCCGAGCGTGGCCAGGTTGGCGGGGAGGGGGCCCTTGTCGCCGGCGAAGAGCGCCTCGACGTCCCAGTAGTCGGCGGCGCGGAACGCCATGCGTGCGCGCTCCCGATCGACGAGGAGCTTCACCGCGGGAGACTGCACCCGGCCGGCGCTGCGGGCACCGCGGATCTTGCGCCACAGCACCGGGCTGATGGCGTAGCCGTAGAGGCGATCGAGCACCCGCCGCGTCTCCTGGGCGGCCACGAGGTCTTCGTCGATGTCGCGCGGGTTGGCGATCGCGGCGCGGATGGCCTCGGGGGTGATCTCGTGGAACACCATGCGCTTGACCGGCACCTTGGGGCGCAGGATCTCCCGGAGGTGCCAGGAGATGCTCTCCCCCTCGCGATCCTCGTCGGTCGCGAGGTAGACCTCGCTGGCTTCGCGCAGAAGGGACTTGAGCTCGGCGACCTGCCGCTTCTTGTCGGGCGGCACGATGTAGTAGGGCCGAAATCCGTCCTCGATGTTCACGGCGAAGTCGGGATGTACGCCGGCCGCCTTCGCTTCGTCGGGGATTTCCTTGCCGTTCTGCGGGAGGTCGCGGATGTGCCCGACGCTGGCCTCCACGAGGTAGCCGGCCCCCAGGAACCGCTCGATGGTCTTTTTCTTGGTCGGCGATTCGACGATCAGCAGGGGCTTGGACATGGCCGCGGCCGAATACCCCAGCCCGCCGGCAAAGCCAAGGGCGGATATGGAGGTGGCATGGCCGACCCCGTCCGCGGCTACCTCGATCACCTGCGCGGCGAACGTGGTGCCTCGCACCACACCTTGCGGGCGTACGCGGCCGAGCTCGAAGGCCTGGCGGCGGCCCTGGCGCCCCGGCCGATCCTCTCCGCGACCACGGCCGACCTGCGCGGGTGGCTGGCGCAGGGTGCGTCGGCGCCGGCGTCGTTGGCCCGGCGGATTTCGTGCCTCAAGGCGTTCTGGCGCTGGGCGATGCGCGAGCGGCGGGTGGTGCGCTCGCCGGCCGAGCGGCTCCGGGCGCCGCGGGTGCAGCCGCCGCTCCCGCGGGTTCTGCAGGTCGACGAAGCGTCGGCGGTGGTCGAGGCGCCGCCGTTGGCGCGCGACCGCGCGCTGCTCGAGGTCGGCTACGGCTCGGGGCTGCGCGTGTCGGAGCTGGTCGGCCTCGACGTCGACGACGTCGACCTGGCCGAGCGCGTGGTGCGGGTCCGGCGCGGCAAGGGCGGCAAGGACCGGGTGGTCCCGCTCGGGAGCGAAGCGGCCGCGGCGGTGACCGAGTGGTTGGCGGTGCGCGGGCTCGCGGCGGGGCCGATGTTCCTGAATCAGCGCGGGCGGCGCCTCGGCGTCCGCAGCGCCTACGACGTCGTTCGCGGCGCGGCCGCCGCCCAGGGGGTGCCCGAGGTGCACCCGCACGCCCTGCGCCACAGCTTCGCGACGCATCTGTTGTCGGCAGGCGCCGACATCCGCTCCATCCAGGAGATGCTGGGGCACGCGTCGTTGTCGACCACCCAGCGCTACGCGTCGGTCGACCTGGACGCGTTGCAGCGCGCGTACCGTGCGGCGCACCCCCACGCCCGCGGGCGCTGACGTTATGATCCGCGCTCGATGACCAAGTCGCCGTTGACACCGGTCGAGCTCGCCGAACTGGAGCGCGTCCGCCGCGAGACCGAAACGGGCACCTATTACGGCCTCCTGGGGCTCGATCTCCAGGCCTCCACCGAGGACGTCGAGTCGAGCTACCGGGCGTTCGTCCGGGATTGGCACCCCGACCGGTTCTTCTCGCGCGACGCGGGCGAGCACGTGGTGCTCATCGAGTCCAACTTCGTCGAGGTCACCCGGGCCTACAAGGCGTTGCGCGACGCCCGGAAGCGCACGGTGTACGACGCCGACCTCACCGCGCGCGGGGTCTCGGTCACCTCGGTGTCGGGGGTCGCGCGCGACGAACGGGTCGGCTTCGAGGTGCGCGTCGATCGAAAGAAGGGCGCCGCCACGGTCTCGGCGTTGTCCGATGTCGAGCGCGCCGCGGCGGCCCCCCCCGCCCACCCCAAGCCCACCCCCCCGCGCGCTCCGCCCGCGCCTCGGCCGGCGACCGCGGTCGACCGCATGCGCGCGCAGATGACCGACCAGCTCGCGCGGGCCAAGGACTACTACACCGCGGGCCTCGCCGACTTCAACGAGGGCCGGTTCAGCAAGGCCGAGAGCGCGCTGTACCTGGCGATGCGGTACGACCCGCGCAACACCACCTACAGCGACCTGTTCAAGCAGGCGCAGGCGCGGTCGCGCACCTCCCGCTCCGCCAGCTTCGTGGCCCTGGGCCACCAGTCCGAGCAGTTCGGCAACGCCAAGGAGGCGATGGTGCAGTACCGTCGCGCCGTGGAGTGCGAACCCGACGACGGCGTCGCCTACTACCGCCTCGCGCTGCTGGTGCGCACCCACGAAGAGGACGACCGCGAGGCGGCGTCGCTGTTGCGCAAGGCCATCCAGAAGGAGCCGCGTCGCGCGGAGTTCCGGGTGGCGCTGGCCGAGCTGTACATCCAGCTCAAGCTCGAGCAGAACGCGCTGCGCGAAGCGCAGGCGGCCGCCGAAGCCGACCCGAAAAACGAGAAGGCGCGTGCGCTCTACAAGCAGCTCCGCGCCTCGGCCCGGTAGCGCCTACAGGTCGCGGCTGGAGCGCTCGAGCTGCTCGATCTCGGTCTTGCAGTCGATGCAGTGGGTGGCGACCGGGCGCGCCATCAGCCGCTTCTCGGCGATCTCGTTGCCGCAGTTGACGCACACGCCGTAGTCGCCGTTGTCGATGCGGGCGAGCGCCTCCTTGATCTTGTGGATCAAGACGCGCTCGCGGTCGCGGATGCGGAGCTGGAAGTCGCGGTTGGACTCCATGGAGGCCAGGTCGATCGCGTCGGCCAGGTTCTCCTTTTCGTCCGTCAGATCGCCGAGGGTGGCCCCGGCCTCGCTCAACAGGGCGCGGAGGCGCTCGTTGAGCAGATTCCGGAAGAACTCGATGCGGTCCGCTTCCATGAAGACTCCAGGCGGTGAAAAACCGTTGCAGGGCGGAGGTTGACCGCCCGTGACGCATTCTTTACTACTGTCCGCGATGCAGTTCCGCAACCCGTCCGGTCGTCTCCTCGTGGCTTGTTTCACGCTCGCCACCGCGCCGGGGCTTGCCCGGGCCGACGACTGGGTGGGCGCGCGGGGGGCGGCGCGAGGCGGCACCGGTCTCGCCGACGCCGCCGACGTCGGCGCCATCGCCACCAACGTGGCCACCGTCTCCCTGGTCGAACGCTACGACATGAGCGCCGGCGGGGTCGCCGGCCCCGACGACACCTGGCTCGGGCGCATCGCCGCGGTCGACTCGCGGACCAGCGTGATCACCCTCGGGGCCACCTACAGCTACCGCGCCGACGACGTCGCGCCGCCGCTCTCGGCGCTCCCGGGCTGGGTGGTCGCGGGCGAAGCGCTCACCAACGAGACCTCGCACCAGGGCGTGACCGTGGGCGTCGCTTACCCGTTCCTCGGCCGCAAGCTCTCGGTCGCGCTCTCCGGGCGCTTCGACTGGCGCGACTCCGAGCAGGAGGGGGCCGACGACGCCTTCAACTTCGGCGCTTCGTTCGCCGCCCGGCCATGGACGCCGCTCACGCTCGCGTTGTCGGTCCAGAACGTGCTCGACCTCGGCTACGCCGACACCCGCCGCCTCGTCGACCTCGGCGTGCGCTGGGACATCGGCAGCTACCTCGCCTTCGAGGGCCAGGTCCGCACCGAGTGGATGGGCGAGCCCTTCGAAGAGTCGTTCGCCGAGCACCTCGGGGTCGACGTCGGCGTGACCACCTGGCTGCGCCTCGGCGCGGGCTGGGAGCACGAAGACGGCAACCACCGCGTCGGCGGCGGGCTGAGCCTCGTGAGCGAGAAGGCCGAGCTCGACTACAGCCTCGTGGGCGAGGTCGACGCGTCCCCCGCGCGCTTGTGGCACGGGGTCGATCTGCGCGTCCACTTCTGACCCGCCGAGGGGGCGCCACGCCGCGACCGCGCGACTCGTCGCGCCGGGGCGGGCGCGCGGCGCGCGGTCGTCAGGCGCTCACAGCGCGCGGTGGGACCCGTCGCAGAAGGGCGGGTTCTTGCTCGCCTTGCACTGGCACAGGTACACCGTCTTCTTCTCGGTGATCTCGAACTTCTGCGGCGCGATGGCGCTGCCCTTGTGCGCACCGTTGCAGAACGGCTGCGGGTCGGACTTTCCACACGCACACCAGTAGTACGAGCCGGGCTCGAGCTCCTTGGCGACGGGGACCTTGGCGGCGACGACGGGGGTGGACATGGTCGGGTTCCTGGGGAGGCCGGACGGTACCACGCCGACAGGGTCGAGGATTGATGCTCGTTCGGCAACGGTGGGGTCCGCCCCCGGCGCCGTCGCGTGCGACGCACGAGCGTTGCACGGCTCCTGCACTCCCGGCGGCTACCGCGACGGGATGCTGATGTTCGTCTACGTGGCGGTCGCCGCCCCCTGGTCCACCGACCTGGCGCACCTCGAGATCGGCTTCCGCCGGCGCCTGGACACCGTCCTCGAGGCCCTGCGCAGCGACGGCTACACGCCGGTGGTGTCGTGCACCTGGCGCAGCGCCGCGCTCCAGGACGTCCTGGTACAACTGCCCTCCGGCACCCAGGCCGCCGGCGGTCAGAGCTGCCACAACCGGGTGGACGGCGAGGGGCGACCCGCGGCCACGGCTGCCGACGTGTGGGATGGGGGGCTGACCCTGGGCCTCTTCCTCGGCGACCCGCGCACCATGGCCGCGCAGGTCGGCTTCCTCCGGGCGCTGGGCCGCCACGCGGACGCCGCGGGCCTGCGGTGGGGCGGCGACTGGCACGGGTCTCCGTCCGCCTGGTCGGCGCACGGCCTCGGCTGGGACCCGGCGCACGTCGAGTCCGGGCGCTGCCGCTGACGGCGACCCCGCGCCCCTTCCCAGCCCCCGTCGCCCGCCCACCGGGCG
>SXOM01000620.1 GCA_005776735.1 Pseudomonadota bacterium | reverse complement strand
GTGTCGGTGTCGAGGTCGGTGTCGGTGTCGTCCGTGTCGACGGTGACGGCGCTGTCGCACGCGACGAGCAGGAGGAAGGACCAGAAGCAGGAAGTCGAACGCATGGCGCCCCCGTTTCCCGTTATGACCCGGGACCCGCCCGGCGTCGAAACAGAATTCCGGCGGCGCCGCGATGCGCGCCGGACCCTGCGCGCTTCGGGACGGTCGCGGCGCATCGCCCGCCCCCGCAGTCGCCCCGTTAGGCTCGCGGCATGGCACGAGCGCTGGTGTTCAACCACGGCGGCGAGGTGAGCCGGTTCGGCCTCACCAAGCACGCGAGAGAGAAGCTGTACGGCGGCCGCAAGCGCGTGGTCGTCGACGAGCAGGGCCGCGAATGCGAACGGGGCCTGCTCAGCGAGGACGGCAGCCTGCTCCTGCCGCCGGGCTCGGTGGCGATGATGTATGTCGACGAGCAGCTCGACGTCGTCGAGCGCGCCGACCTCCGCACCGTCGACGAGGCGGGCACCGTCGTCGAGCGCGTCGGGAGCACGCTCGACAAGGAGGTGCCGCTGCGGCCGGTGCCGCTCGAGACGCTGCTGGACTACGTCACCTCCCTGGTCTACCTGCTCGACCCGGAGGCGCTCGGGCCCGACCTCGCGGCGGCGCTGGCGCGCGGCGAGCTGTTCCAGGGCGTGTTCGCGTACACCGACGGCTTCGAGCTCCAGGACCTCTTCGTCCTCCAGAACGACGAGGGCATCTGGGCCCTGGTGGGCCGCCCCACGGGGTTCGAGTGGCTGCGCCGCGCGGTGCCGCCGCCCGCGCCCGAGGACGACGCCCTGTTCGAAGACGACCTCGACTTCGGGATGCTCTGATGCCGCGCTTCTTCGCGATCACCGACGAACGCCAGCGCGACTCCCGCGTCGGCTACGAAGGCCCCCGCCGCCCCGCGCGCCGCTCGTTCGTCAACGGCGCCGGCGCACCGGTCGCCAACGCGCGGCTGGTGAAGGCCACCGAGGGCCACGACCCGGCCGCGCTCCTGCGCCGCCACCCCGACCCCGAGGCCCTGGCGCAGGCGCTCCTCGCGGGCGATCCGGAGCTCGACCTGGAGAACGTCGGCCGCCGCCTCCCGGACGTGAGCCAGGTGTGGCTCGGCGAAGAAGGAAAGATCCTCTACGCGGCGCGGGCGCTCAAGGTGGTGCTCGACACGCAGGGAAACGAGACGTCCCGCGAAGACTTCGTCGACGTCGAGGCCACGGTCGCCGAAGAGGTGGCGCTGCCGTGGTCGGGTCGGCTCCTGCCGGTCGAGCGCGTCGTGCGCAGCTTCGCCCTGGTGCAGAAGCTCCAACTGCGGCACATCAACGGCCTCACCTTCGACTTCCTCCACCAGATCGCGAGGTTGTTGCAGGAGAAGCGGCAGTTGTTGCTCGTCGGCGCCGGCGAACGCGGCGCCCGACCGCTCATCTTCTCTCGAAACGGGAGCCCCTACCGCGGGTTTCTCGAGGGCCGGGCCGACGACGACGGCTTCCTCTTGGTGCTCCACCTCTCCAACCTCGAGCTCAAGCGCCCGGCCGCCCCGGCGGTGACCCCATGAGCGTGTACACCCTGCGCACCAACCCCTACGCCGGCGGCAGCCGCAGCGACCTGGGCGCGCTCGAGCCGGCAGGCCTCAAAGCACGGTTGGCCTGGTACAAACGCGCGGTGGCCAAGCGGTACCGCGCGCTCACGCCGGACCGCGTGGCCGAGGTCATGGAGGACGGCGAGCTCTTCGTCAGCACCAAGGTCGACGGGGAGCTGTGGTTCTTGTGCAAGCTCGACGGCCAGGTGGCGTTCTGTGCGCCCAACGGCCGGGTGCTCGAAGGCGCCGCCATCCCGCTGTGCGCCGAAGCCGAGCGGGCGTTGGCCGCCTGTGGTGATCTCGTCGTCGCCGGCGAGCTGTTCGCGCTGGTCGCGGGCGGCGATCGGGCCCGCTGCGGGCAGGTCGCGAGCGCCCTCGCCGACGCCTCGCGCGCGGCCACCCTCGGCTTCAAGGCGTTCGACCTGGTGAGCGAAGGCGGCGTCGACAACACGCTCACGCCGTACCCCGTGCGCTTCGCCCGGCTCGAAGCGCTGTTCGGCCAGGGGCGCCGCGTGGGCCTGGTCACGACCGTCCAGGGCCACAAGGACGCGGTGGCCGCCCGGTACGACGAATGGGTGAACTCCGGCAAGTTCGAAGGCCTCGTGGTGCGCAGCGAGTCCGGCACCATCTGGAAGATCAAGCCCGCGCTCGACGTCGACGTCGTGGTCCTCGGGTACGGCGAACACCGCGACAGCGACGGCGCCGACATCCGCGAGCTCATCGTGGGCCTGCTGCGCGACGACGGCCGGTTCCAGGTGCTCGGCACGGTGGCCAACGGGCTGAGCGACTCCGACCGGATCGCATGGTTGCGGCGGCTCGAGCCGACCGTGGTGCCGTCGACCTTCCGGATGGCCAACAGCGAGGGCACCCTGTGCCGGTTCGTGCGGCCCGAGGTCGTGCTGCAGGTGCGGTGCACCGACCTGCTCGACACCGACGGGCGCGACGCCGCCATCCGCCGCATGGTCCTCGCCTACGACCCCGTGGCGGGGTTCGCACCCGAAGGGGTGCAGCCGTTCGTCGCGCTCTTGCACCCGGTGGTGCAACGCGAGCGGCCCGACAAGCCGGTCAACCCTGCCTACGTGGGCCTGACCCAGATCACCGCCCTGATGCCGATGGACCTCGACGCGCCGGTCGGGGCGCCCGCGGCGCCCACCGCGCGCGCCGAAGTGCTCCACCGCCGGGTGTGGGCGAAGGGGGGCAAGGGCGGCACCGCGGTCCGCAAGCTCGTGCTCGTCGCCACGCACAAGGCGGGCGACGGCGAGTGGCCTGCGTTCTGCGCGTTCTTCACGGACTACTCGCCGGGCCGCAAGGAGCCGCTGCAGACCGCGCTGAAGGTGGCCTCGACCCGCGAAACGCTCGACGCCATCGCCGAAGCGTGGATCGCCGACAACATCAAGAAGGGCTGGGAGGAGCGGTAGTGGCCGACCCCGCAGAGGAGGAGTCCCGGCGCCTCGCGGCCCTGTTCCGCGACAACCCGGTCGGCCTCCTCAACTTCCTCTCCGCCCAACTGCTGGTGCTCAAGACGCAGGCGCAGCTCTTCACGGGGTTGAGCACCATCACGATCACGGTGACCGGCTTTTCGGGCCACAACATGGTGCGCGGCGGGTGGGCGTCCACCGCGGCGATGGTCGTCGGCATGGGCCTGGTGCTCGCGGGCATCGTCCGCACCGCGCAGACGCTCCGCCACCTCCGGTGGGTCAGCCAGGAGCTGCACGACGACCTCGCCGCCACCGCGCTCGCGGTGATCCGCCGCCGCGACGAGGAGCAGCGGGCCCTCGGCGCCGCCGGCAACCTCGTGGTCGCGGGTCTCGCGGCGTACCTGCTCGCGGTGGTGCTCGCGGCCATCGCGGTGGGGGGCCACTACTCGCCGCCCTGAGCGGCTACCCGGCCTGGTCGACCAGGCGATCGAGGTCGCTCCCGCTGATGCGCCCGCTGCGGGCGGCCTTGATGGTGCCGTCCTTCCCGATGACGAAGGTGGTGGGGAAGACGTCGACCTTCCAGTCGTCGACCACCTGTGCGTCGGCCTCGAGCACGTCGTAGGTGACGCCGAGCCGCCCCGCGGCGTCGGCCAACGCCGCGCCGGACCCGGAGTTGACCGCCACGCCGAGCACGGCCACGGCGGGGTGCCGGGCCGCCCACCGGCTGATCTCCGGGATCTCCGCCCGGCACGGGGGGCACCAGGTGCCCCAGAAGTTCACGACCACCACCTTGCCGTGAAGCCCCGCCAACGAGGTGGTGCCACCCGCCACGTTCACCAACTCCAACGCCGGGGCTTCGCCCGACGGGCGGTTGGCCCGGTCGAAGAACGAGGCGCCCGCGATCAGGGCGAGCGCCACGCCGATGGCCAGGGCCCAGTCCTGCAAGAGGCGCTTCACGTCGCCGAAGCTAAGCGCCCCCCGCCGAAAGGCCACCCGGGCGGTTAGGTCGACGGCGCGGGCCTCCCCGGGAGCGTGCGGATGAACGTCGTGTTCACGGTGATCGTGCTGTTGAGTTTCCTGTTCGCCGGGGTCACCGGCGCGCCCGGACACTCCGCCGAAGTCCACGGCGTTGAGGCGAAGGTCACCATCCTCGCGACCACCGGTCCGGCCTCGGCCGCGGTCACCGCGGGCGGCGACGCGTGGGTCGACGTCGAGGGCAAGGGCACCTGGGCCGCCAAGGTCGTCAAGGTCGAGAAGAACGTGGTCACCGTGCAGACGTTGGCTCCCGACGGCGCGGCGCAGGTGCGGTTCGAGGAGCAGCGCGCGATGCGGCTGTTGTCGACCCAGGGCCTCGACGCCGCGAAGAAGTCGATGACCCTGGTGCTCGACCTCGTGGGGGCGATGACCTTGTTCCTCGGGCTCATGAAGGTGGTCGAGGCCGGCGGCGGGCTCGACATGGTCGCCCGCGCGATCCGGCCGGTCCTGGCCCTGCTCTTCCCCGACGTTCCGTCCAAGCACCCCGCGATGGGCGCCATCGTGATGAACATCGCCGCCAACGTGCTCGGCCTCGGAAACGCGGCCACGCCCTTCGGCATCCGCGCGATGGAGGAGCTCGACAAGCTCAACAAGGACAAGGGCACCGCCACCAACGCGATGGTCCTCTTCCTGGCGATCAACACCTCCGGCGTGGCCGTGCTCCCGACGGGGGTGATGGCGATCCGCGCCGCCGCCGGTGGCAAGGACCCCGCGGCCATCTTCCCGACCACGCTCGCTGCGAGCCTCGTGAACACGGTCATCGCCGTGCTCGCCGCCAAGACCTTCGCCCGGTTCGTGTCCCCGAACCCGACCGACCCGGTGGAGCGCGAGCCGGTCCGCCTCGCCGAGCTCGGTCCGCTCGTGCTCGCGGTCGGGGCGATGGCGGCGCTCATGGCGGCGGTGAAGCTCGACCCGCGCACCGGCGACTGGATCGTGCCCGGTCTCATCGCCGGCATGGTCGCGTTCGGCGCGATCCGCGGCGTGAAGGTGTACGAGACCTTCATCGAGGGCGCTCGCGACGGCTTCAACTCGGCGGTGCGCATCCTCCCCTACATCGTGGCCATCCTGGTCGCGGTGGCGATGTTCCGCTGGAGCGGCGGGATGGAGCTCTTCGTACGCGGCCTCGCCCCGGTCGCCGAGGCCGTGGGGATGCCGCCCGAGGTGCTTCCGCTCGCGATGTTGCGGCCGCTCTCGGGCTCGGGCGCGTTCGCGCTCACCGCCGAGCTCACCAAGACCTACGGCCCGGACAGCTTCATCGCCAACGTGGCCGGCACGCTCCAGGGCACCACCGAGACCACCTTCTACGTCCTCGCCGTCTACTTCGGCGCGGTGGGCGTACGTCGGTACCGCCACGCCGTCGCCACGGGCCTGGCCAGCGACATCAGCGGCATGTTGGCGAGCGTCTTCTTCGTCCGTTGGCTCATCGGCACCTGAGGGGCGCCACGCCGCGACCGTCCCGAAGGCGGCCGAGGCCGGCGCGTGGCGCTACTGCGACACGGCGCCGATGCCGATCGCGAAGAAGATCAGCACGAAGTACAGGCCGATGAACAGCGCGTACATCGTGATGAACGCGGCCCAGGCGAAGCTGATGAGCCCGCCCACGAGCCCCGTGACCAACGCGGCGGTGGCCATCGTGCGGTCGCGTTCGTCCTTGGCCACGGCGAGCGCCTGGTTCGCCGTCCACGCGGCGTAGAGCCCGAGCGGCGCCCCGATGAAGTAGGGGATGTAGCAGGCGCACATGCCCGTGGCGGCGCAGATCGTCGCGATGACGCCGTTCCACATCGCACGCGAGACGTGCGCTTCGGGAGCGATCTCTTCCTTGAAACCGTAGGGGTCGGCGGCCATCGCCCCGTCCTACCCCGCCGGCCGCAGGCGCGCGAAGAGCTCGCGTGCGTGTTGCTCGGTCAGCTCAGGGAGCGGGAGCCGGCCGCCCGGGAACCACACGACCACCTGCGCGAGCCCCGCCGACCGCGCCACGGGCCCCTGCACCCAGTGGACCGACTGCAACTTCTGGCGCGGCAAGACCCACGTGTCTCGCGACAAGAATCCACGCCGGACCACGATGTAGTGGTCGGTCACCTGCCAGCCCTGGCGTCGAGCGTCGAGCCACCCGACGAGGGCGCCGACGCCCACCAGGGCCCAGGCGGCCGGGTTGCCGAACCAGAAGACCGCGCCGACGGCCGGACCCAACCAACGCAGCGCCCCGCGGAACGCCGCACGCGACCGCGCCCGGGGCGCGCAGGGGTGGAGGGCGTCGTCGATCGGCGTGTCGAGCGCCGGGAACGCCGCGCGCACCCGCTCGACCGCCTCCTCGCGGGGGACCATGGGCACGATCCCCTCGGCGGGAACGGCCCCGCCGGTGACCGGCCCCGGCGCGGCCGCGGTCTCCAGCAGCAGGGTGGCAAAACCCATCGCCCGCCGGAGGATGGGCTCGTTGATCTGGACGAGCTGGAGCTTCCGCACCGGGATGTCCATGCGCCGGCGGGTGAACAGGCCGCTCTCGAAGTGCAGGTGGTCGCCCGCCCGCCACCAGCGGAACCGGTAGTACCTCAAGATGGCGTTGCCGGCGCTCAGCGCGTAGCCCAGCGCGAGCGCGACCAGCATCAGCCCGACCCACGTGTACGCGCCGAACCGTTGCGTCGGCAGCGCGCCCGGCGCGAGCTGGGTGCTCAGGTCCAGGGCGATGCCGATGCCGATGGCCGCCGCGCCGACGCGGCCCGCGGTGACCCCGTAGGCCACCACCTCCAAGAGGCCGGGCGCATCGAAGGCCTCGGTCTCGCCTGCGCTCGCGTTCACGTGCGCGCCGCTGCGGCCGAGTTGTACGCGGAGGGTCTCCGCTTCGTCGACCGACAACGCGGACAACATCCCGTCGACCGGGCCCGAGCCCGCGCCGGCCATCTCGATGCGCAGCTCCACCAGCCCCGCGAGCCGGTGGAACAGGTTCTGCTCGATGCTGACGTTCTGGATCCGGGCGGGGTCGAGCGCCTGTTCGATCCGGGAGAACAACCCCTGCTGGATCTCGAGCCGGCCGCGCGCGAAGCGGTAGCGCAGCGTCGCAAAGTGCAGAATGGTCCGCACGGCGGCGGTGGCGAAGAACGAGCCGACCAGGATCAGGTCGACGAAGCCTTGCAGTCGGCCCCCGCCCCAGACCACCGCCAGGAGCAGCGGCCACGTGCTCCGCAGGGTGCGCCACGCCGTCGGGATGAGGTTGACCACCAACGAGGCGGGATGCAGGCGCCGCCACGGCACCTCCGGCTCAGACACCATCGTCCTCGCCGGCGCCCGTCCGTGCGAGCTCGTCGCGGAGCCGCACCGCTTCGTCGGCATCGAGCCCCGGCAACGACGCGTCGGACGACAGGCCGGCGCCGGTGTAGACCAAGAGCCGCGACACGTGGAACGCCCGCTCCCAGAAGCCCTGCCGCGTGTCGACGTGCTGGATGCGGCTGCGCGGTACGCACGTGGTCTGCCGGAAGATCACCCCCTGCTCGACCACCAGCTCGCGCCCGCGCAGCTCGTAGCGGAACGCGCGGAACGCAAACCCGGGCCACACGACCGCGCGGACGAGCAGCGCCGCCGCCAGCGCCGCCACCCCGCCGATCGCGCCCCCGAGGCCGACCCGCGAGGCCAGCACCCAGCCGAGGGTTGCGTAGATGGGGAGCCAGGAGGTGAAGCAGGCCACCACCCCCTGCAGGCGCCAGAGGGCGACGACTCGTGGATCCAGCGAGTGCACGTGCCCAACTAACCGAGGGCTACGGCGGGGCGGGGGCGACCACGTTCATCTTGGTGCGACTCTGGCCGACCGACGCGTTGGGTCGCCCGTCCTCGTCGACATACCCGAGCGCCTCGAGCTGCGCGCGCAGGGCGGCGTCGCCGGCCGAAGCGCCGTCCCCGACGTCGATCACCCCCCGCTCGAGCGTGCGCGTGGGCACCGGCGCCGGGAGCTCGCCCAGGTCGAACAGGTCGGCGCGCGCCTGGCCGGGCATGTCGGCGGCGGCCGGCAGCCCCAAGAGCGCGTAGACCGTGGGCGCCACGTCGAAGACGTGCATCTTGGCGGTGGCGCCGGGCCGGACGCGGGGCCCGACGGCCGCGAAGACCGCCGTTCCCCGATGTTGCCCGTCGACCAGCGGCTTGGTGGGGGACACCTGGAACCCGTGGTCGCTCACCACCAACAACGTCGTGTCGGGGCCGATCGTGGCGCGGACCCGGCCCACCACCTCGTCGAGGTAGGCGTAGTAGTCGGGCACCCACCGCGCCGCCTCCCCGAGGTCGGCCGCCGTGATGCCCGCCTCCCCCCAAGGCGGCACCTCCCGCGTCGGGTGGCGCGCCAGCAGCTCGTCGACCTGCCGCTTGTGGGCGGACGGGTCCTGGCGGATCGCGCGTTGGCACTCGGGGTCCTGGAACGGCCAGTAGATGTGGCTCACCTGGTCGGCACCATTCAGGTACAACGCTCCGAAGTCTGCGCCCGACTCCGGCCAGAGCGCCTCGAAGACCCGGACGTGCACCTCGTCGCGGCGCAGCGGGTGCGACGGCGCCCCGTACGCCTTGACCTGGTACCCGAGCGGCGACGCGTCGAGCCAGGCCTGGTCCGGCACCAGGGCCGCCGCCCGCGTCGCGAGCGCGTCGGGGAAGGTGGTCGCGGCGGGCGGTGCGTCCACCCCCTCACGGTCCGCCTCGCGCGACATCGGGACCGACCACACGAACCGGTCTGACAGAAGTTGCCCTTCGATGATCGGGGCCGGCCACGTCATGAGCCACCCCGAGACCACCGACCCCCGACCCTCGGCAGAGAGTGCGTCCCACACCCGCTCGACCTGCACGTCCGCGCCGGTGAAGGAGCGGCCGCGCGCGCTGGTCCACCCGCCGATGCCGTGCACCTCGGCGGGGTAGCCCGAAGCCATCGTCGTCCAGAGGATGGGCGACATGATCGGCGCGGTGACCTCGAGCTCGGCGTGGGCGCCCTCGGCGAGCAGCGCCGTGAGGTTCGGCAGGTGCGAAGAGAATCGTTCGAGGATGTGGTACTCGAGGCCGTCGAGCGCCAGGATGACCACCGGCGCGCGCGCCTCGGGCGATGCGCACCCGCCGAGGAGCACCGAGCCGACCACGAGCACGCCGGGAACCCGCACGGCATCGGTCCTAACGCGGCGCCCGATGTAAGGTCCCGGTAAAGGGCGGTGCAGGACCGCGCGCGCGTCCATACCCTGCGGTTCCTTCCCCGACGCGCGCATGCACACGCTCCTCCTCCTCGCGGGCCTCGCGACCGCTGGCGACCAGCCGGCCGACGGCAAGTTCGCGCTCCCGCAGTCCGGCTTCACCCTCGTCGCGCCCGGCTGGCACATGTCGCGCTGGTCGGACTGGGACTTCAAGGGCCGCAGCGCCGACGGGGCGATCTTCGCCCGCGCCTGGTCCACCACCTACCAGCTCCAGATCGACGACGCGGTGGCCAAACGACTGGCGACCTCGTGGAAGGCCCTGTTGGAGAACGAGGAGAACGCCACCGACGTCGTGGTCTCCGAGGTGCGGGTCGAGGAGGTCGCCGGCCACAAGCGCGCCCGCGCTTCGTTCGGCTTCACCGCCTCGGGCGGGGTCAAGGGGGTCTGCCACGCCGCGGCGTTCTCGACGCGCGGCCTCACGGCCCAGGTGTGGACCATCGCCGTCGCGACCAACGGCCCCCGGGCGGCGTCTCGGCTCGACGAGCTCGTGGGCGCCGTGGAGATCACCGCCCCGCCCGCCGCGCTCGGCGGCGAGGAGCGCCTGACCACCACCGCCGGCTCGGTGGTGCTGCCGGCCGGCTGGCGCCTGCCCCTGGACGTCGAAGCGGCCGAGGTGGCCGCGCTCTTCGCAAAGACGGGCGCGAAGGACGCCAAGGTGTGCACGCCCGCGATCCGGCCCGGGGTCGACGGCCAGGCCGACGTGCTGCTCTCCTGCAACGAAGCGGCCTCCGGCGGCGTCCTCGACGAGCAGAGCTTCCCCGACGAAGCGCGGCTCTTCGGCCAGCGGTTGTTCGGCCGCGGGGCGGAGAAGCTACCGCCCGCCGAGCTGGTGCGCCGCGGGGACGATGTGGCCATGCTGCTCCACGCCAACGCCGGCCTCTGGGCCGGGGGCATCGCGACCGAGGGCGGCACCGAGGTCGTGTGGGTCAGCGGCGCCGCCGAGGAGGACGAAGCGCTCGGCGCCGCCGCCCGCGCCGTCCTCACCGGCTACGAGCTCGCGGCGGAGAAGAAGCCGAACCCCGCGTTCGGGGCCCTGATGTTCCACCGCCTCACCTACCAGAAGACCCACCCCACCGTGCTCGGCCCGGCGCTCCTCGGCCTCGCCGCGTTGGTCGGCATCGCGATGATGATCTTCCGGAAGTCGCCCCACCACCACGTCGATCCGCACGCCTGACTTGCGGAGGCGTCCCCCTCGGGGGTACAGCTTCGGCCGGAGGAATCCCATGCTCCTGGTGACGGTGCTGCTCGCGTGCGCCTCCGACGGCGACGACTCCGCCGAAGAGGCGGCCTGGCTCGAGAACGCGTGCGGGCGGTGGGCCGGCATCGCCGACGAACGGGAGTGGGACTACGCGAGCGGCGAAGGCGCGACGCCGACGCGGACGTACACCGTCCGGGTCGGGTTCTTCGACGGGGTCGAGGGGAAGCTCGTCGTCAGCGGCTCGGACAGCGACGCCAAGCTCACCCGCGACTACACCGACGAGCTCGACTTCGTGTGCGACGGGGGCTTCTGGGTCGAGCACCTCGTGTCCCAGTACGCCGGCATCGCGGACGGCTCGCCGTACTCCGGTCGCACCGAGACCACCTACGACGAGCCGGCGCTGGTGTGGCCGGCCGAACTTGCCCAGGGCGACACCTGGACCACGGCGTACGTCGGCAGCGTCCGCGTCGACGACGGGGACACCACGCCCATCGCAACCACCGTGGTCAGCGAGGTCCTGCCCCCCCAGGCGGTGACGGTGCCCGCCGGCACGTGGCGAGCCTTCGCCGTGAAGCACACCTCCGGCGAGGGGGACAGCGCCACCACGTCGCGCGAGTTCGTCGTGCCCGAGGTCGGCGTGGTCAAGGCGGTCGACGCCGAGCTGCAGGCCCTCCGCGACCCATAGCGAGGCCCGCGGGGCCGGCATATGCGCCGGGCGCCATGCGCTACCGCGTCACCCTCATCGAAGGCGACGGCATCGGACCCGAGGTCACCCGGGCCACCTGCCGCATCCTGGAAGCCGCCGGCGCCCCCATCGACTGGGAGCCCGCTCCCGCCGGCGGGGTCGCCATGGAGCAGTTCGGCGTGCCGATGCCGGACGTCACGCTCCAGTCCATCCGCCAGAACCGCCTCGGCCTCAAGGGCCCGCTGATGACGCCCAAGGGCGGCGGGTTCCGCTCGGCCAACGTGGCGTTGCGGCAGGAGCTCGACCTGTACGTCGGCTTGCGGCCGGTGCGGGCGTTGCCCAACGTCCCCGGCGCATGGCCGGGGCTCGACCTCGTGCTCTTCCGGGAGAACACCGAAGACCTGTACGCGGGCATCGAGCACGAGGTCACCCCCGGCACCGTCGTGTCGATGAAGACGAGCACGCGCGCGGCGGGTCGCCGCATCAGCGAGTGGGCGTTCGAGTACATGCGCTACCGCGGGCGCCGGCGCATCCACTGTTGCCACAAGGCGGCGGTCAACCCGCTCGCCGACGGCGCGTTCCTCAACGCCTTCCGCGAAGTGGGCGCCGCCTACCCGTTCATCGAGCGGCTCGACCTCGGGGTCGACGCGTTGTCGCTCCTGCTGCCGCTCGACCCCTCCCGGTTCGACGTGCTGCTCCTCCAGAACCTCTACGGCGACATCCTCAGCGACCTGTGCGCCGGCCTCGCCGGCGGGCTCGGCGTGGTGCCGGGCGCCAACATCGGCGGCCGCGCCGCGGTCTTCGAAGCGGTGC
>SXOM01000619.1 GCA_005776735.1 Pseudomonadota bacterium | reverse complement strand
GCGCCGACGGCGGCACCCTGTTCCTGGACGAGGTGGCCGAGCTGCCGCCCGCGGCCCAGGTCCGGCTCCTGCGGGTGCTGCAGGACGGCTCGTTCCAACGTGTCGGCGGCCAGGATTCGCGCTCGGTCGACGTGCGCATCATCGCCGCGACCCACCGCGACATGCCGCAGATGGTGCACGACGGCCGCTTCCGCCAGGACCTGTGGTACCGGGTGAGCGTCTTCCCCATCCAGCTCCCCGCGCTCCGCGAGCGCCGCGACGACATCGCCGCGCTCGCGCTCCACTTCGCCGGGCGGGCCGGACTGCGCCTCTTCGGCCGGCCGCTCTCCCCCACCCCCGCCGACCTCGCCCGCCTGGCCGCCTACGACTGGCCGGGCAACGTGCGTGAGCTCGCGGCGGTCATCGAGCGGGCCGCGATCCTCGGCAACGGCCACGGCTTGCAGGTCGGCCCGGCGCTGGGCTTGGTCCCGGCGGTACGCACCGCCCCGACACGCGACGGCGACGACCGCGAGAGCATCGAGAACGCGCTGCGGACCAGCCACGGCCGCATCGAGGGTCCGTTCGGTGCCGCGGCCGCCCTGGGCGCCAACCCCCACACCCTGCGGTCGCGGATGCGCCGGCTGGGCATCGACTGGTCCCGGTATCGGGGGGGGTGAGGCGCTCGCCGTGGCGCCCTACAGGTCCACCCGGCTCCCGAGCTCCATCACCTGCGCCGGAGGCAGGCCGAAGTACAACGTCGGGTCGAGCGCGTTGCGGCTGAGGAACGCGAAGATCTCCTCGCGCCACGCGGACATCTTCCCGCGGTTGGTGGCCATGAAGCTCTCGCGACCGAGCAGGTAGGTGACCTCGTCGTCGCCATAGGGGAGGCCCGCCGCCTTGATCGCGTGCAGCACCGCCGAGGGCACGACCGGCTCCTCGAGGTAGCCGTAGCTCAGCACCACCCGGTGGAAGCCGGGCGCCACCGCTTCGACCGTGAGCCGCCGGTCGGCCTCGACCCACGGGGTGCTCTCGGTATGCACCGTCAAGAGGAACACGTGCTCGTGCACCGCGCCCACCCGCGCGACGAGGTGGGCCAGCACCGCGGGAACGGCGGCGGCCGACGACGACATGACCACCGCGAGGCCGGGCAGGCGCCGCACCGCGGGCGGCACGATCGACGCGAAGAAGACGTCGTGGGGAGCGCTGGTGCGCGCGAGGTGTTCGCCCAACAGCGCCCGGCCCGCGACGTAGGTGGTCATGAGCAGGAAGACCGCCGCCCCCAGCGCGAACGGCAGGTAGCCGCCGTCGAAGAACTTCAGGAGCGTGGCGGCGAAGAACGGCACGTCGAGCGCGAGCATCGCCACGAGCACCAAGCCGGCCTTCCACCGCGCCCACCCCCAGTGGAAAACCGCCGTGTAGGCAAACACGACCGACGTGATGCCCATCGTGCCCGACACCGCGAGGCCGAACGCCGCGGCCAGCCGGGTCGACTCCTGGAACACGACCACCAACGCCAGGCACGACAGGCCGAGGATCCAGTTCGCGAGCGGCACGTAGACCTGGCCCTCGACCTCGGAGCTGGTGTGCCGCACGACCACCCGCGGCAGGTACCCGAGGCGGAGCGCCTGGTGCGTGAGCGAGAACACCGCCGAGATGAGGCCCTGCGACGCGATGACCGTCGCCGCCGCTGCGAGCGCCACCAGGGCATACGTCCAGATGCCGTTGGGGACCTGGCCGAAGAAGGGGCGAGCCGCCGTGGTCGGGTCGGCGAGGATGATGGCGCCCTGGCCGACGTAGCTCAGGACCAGGCAAGGGTAGGCGATGGACAACCACGCGACCCGGATCGGCCGGCGCCCGAAGTGCACCATGTCGGCGTACAACGCCTCACCACCGGTGACCGCGAGCACCACCGACCCGAGGATCGCGGCGCCGGGCAGGCCGTGTTCGACGAAGTAGGTGAACGCCCACGCCGGGGACAAGGCGGCCCAGATGCCCGGGTACCGGAGCGCGCTGCCGAGGCCGAGCGCGCCGATGACGAGGAACCACACCACCATGATGGGCCCGAAGAACTTCCCGAGCGCGCCGGTGCCGCGGCTCTGGATGGCGAAGAGCGCCGCCAGGATGCCGACGGTGGCGGGCACGACGTACGGCTTGAGACCTTCGTCGGCGACGCCGAGGCCCTCCATGGCCGAGAGCACGGAGATCGCCGGGGTGATGACGCCGTCGCCGAACAACAGCGCGCTGCCGGCGATGACCAGGAGGCTCACCAGCCCTATCGACCCGCCCGGGGCTTCGCGGAAGCGAGCCGGCAAGAGCGTGAGCAGCGCCATGATGCCGCCTTCGCCACGATTGTCGGCCTGCATCAACAGCGCCACGTACTTGACGGTGACCACCAGCGTGAGCGACCAGAACAACAACGAGACCACGCCGAAGATGTTGGCCTGGCTGAGCTCGAGGTGGTGGTGGTTCAGGCACTCCTGGAAGGTGTAGAGCGGAGAGGTGCCGATGTCGCCGAAGACGACCCCGAGCGCACCCACGGCGAGCGCGAGGGTGGCGCCCTGAGGGGCGTGGGAGGGGGAGGCCATCGCCGGAGTCTATCGCCGCAACGCCCCGCGTCGCGCGCACGCCGGTGCCCGCTTCGGGACGGTCGCGGCGCGACGCCCCCCGAAGCTCAGCGAAGGTCGCCCCGCTCGTTTCCCGGGGAGTCCACGATGGTGGACGCTGCCCTCCCCAACCTTCGACCTTCACCGCCGACCCGGGGCGCGGCGGCCCCGGTTAGCGCCGCGCCATGGATGAACGATCCCTGTACGAGACGATCGGCGGTGACGCGACGATCGCCGCGCTCGTCACCCGGTTCTACGAGGTGATGGACAGCGACCCCGCGGCCGCGCCCATCCGGCACATGCACCCGGACGACCTGACCACCAGCAAGCTGCACCTGACGTGGTTTCTGACGGGCTGGCTGGGAGGGCCGCAGCTCTACATCGAGCGCCGGGGCCACCCGCGCCTGCGCGCCCGGCATCTGCCGTTCACCATCGGCGCGGCCGAGCGCGACCAATGGATGCACTGCGCCCGCATCGCGCTCGGCGAGCACGTGGCCGACGAACAGGCGCGCGCCGCGATCGACGGCGCGCTCGCGCGGCTCGCCGACAACATGCGCAACCAGCCCGACGGCGGCTGAACTTCGGCAGCGGCGGGTCGGGCGGAGCGCCACTCACACCGGGTCGCGGCGGCACCGGGGCGCCCCTGGGCGGCGCGCCGCGACCGGCTGTGCCGGCCCTCCGGGCCGGCGTGTACGGAAGCTCGCGCGCGCCGCGCGGCG
>SXOM01000094.1 GCA_005776735.1 Pseudomonadota bacterium | reverse complement strand
GTCGCGGTCGTCCGAGAAGTTCATCCACGGCATCAAGGTGCTGATGGCCAAGAACTACGTGGACAATCTCTCGGAGGAGGTCAAGAAGGGGATGCACCAGAAGTGCGAGGAGGGGCACTACCCGGGCATGGCGCCCATCGGGTACCTCAACGTCCGAGAGGGCGGGCGCAGCCTGCTCGCCGTCGATCCCGAGCGGGGACTGCTCGTCCGCAACCTGTTCGACCTGTACGACCGCGGCGAGCACTCCATCGACGACCTCGCCGAGTACGCCCAGCAGAGCGGGCTGCGCGGCAAGAAGGGCGGGCTCCTCGGCGCAGCGGTGATCCACAACGCCCTCCGCAACCCGCTCTACGCGGGCCAGTTCCACTGGGGCGGCAAGTCCTACGTCGGCAACGACCCGGCGCTCATCACCTGGACCCTGTTCGAGCGGGTGCAGGCCCGGCTGGATGGGCACCCCTACACGCGGGGGCGCAGCCACGACTTCGCCTTCTCGGGGCTGGTGACGTGCGGCCACTGCAAGGGGGCGGTCACCGCCGAGATCAAGAAGGAGAAGTACGTCTACTACCACTGCTCGACGCGGTGCCAGCGGGAGGCGTTCGTCTCGGAGGCGAAGCTGGCCGCGATGTTCGCCGCCGCCGTGCGCCCGCTCAAGCTGCCCGAGGACGTGCGAGAGGCGTTCCTGGCCTCGCTGAAGGACTCCCGCCGCGACATCGAGGTGGACGTGCGCGCCCGCACCGTCGCCGCCCAGGCCCGCCTGGAGCGCGTCACGCGCCTGATCAACGCCGCCTACGAGGACAAGCTCGAAGGCCGCATCGACGACGCCTTCTTCAACGCCAAGCGGTCGGAGTGGGAGACCCAGCGCGCGGAGGCCGCCGAGGAGATCCAGCGGCTCACCCGGGTGAGCGCCAAGAGCCTCGATACGGCCATTTACGTCTTCGAACTCGCGAACCGGGCGTATGACCTGCTCATCTCCAGGGAGCCCCGCGATCAGCGCCGTTTGCTGGAAATCCTCTTATCGAACTCTGTTTTGGCCGAGGGGAAGCTCACCGTCACCTTCGAAAGTCCCTTCGACCAACTTACCGAACCGACGACCGGCCCGGAAACCGAAAACGGCGATCCGGGGTCTCCGGATCGCCGTCATTCGGGGTGGTCGGGGCAGCCGGATTAGAACCGACGACCTGCTGCGCCCAAGGCAGACGCTCTACCAGGCTGAGCTACGCCCCGACGGCCCCTTGCTAAGCCCCAGCAGAGCCCTCGGCCACCGGCCGCCGCCCAACTAGCGCCGCTCCCCGAGGATCGTGCGCGCAGCGACGGCCCCCGAGGTGAGCGCGCCGACCACGCCGTGTCCGGAACGTGTGGACGAACCAGCAAGGAACAGCCCTGGAAGCGTGCTCCTTGCGCCGGGACGGCGCGCGAGGAACTGGGCTGGCGTGGCGGCGAGGCCATACCCGCTCCCGGCGCTGGCCCACGTGAATCGCGTGTGGCTCACCGGGGTCGCGCTCTCCCGATGGACGACGTCGGCCGTGGCGCCCGGAAACAGGCGCTCCAGGCGGCCCACGAGGTCGGCCTCCACGCGCGCCTTCGACGACTGATACATCTCGATGTGTCGATATCCCGGCCCCCGCGCTTCTCGGTCGGGGACGCCCCACACCTCGGGCTTCCCGGGCATCAGCGCCATGACCTCGACCGTGTGTACGCCCGCGGGTGCGTGCCCTGCGGTGTCCGGGTCCTTCAGGGTCGCGCTGGTCACGTAGCAGCCGCGGACCGGCGGCAGGCCGCCGCCTTCGGCCTCGGCGTACAGCCGCTCGAAGTCGTAGTCGTCGAACTGCCAGTAGTTGGTCGCGCCCATCCCCAGCGCCCGAAGGTCGGCGCGCACCGCGAGGCACGTGAGGAAGATCGCCCCTCCCATCTGCCAGCCCGTCGCGGCTTCACGCATCCCCGGGGGGGCCGCCTCGGCCGGTAGCAGCTCCAGCACGGTGCGCTTGAGGTCGGCGTTGCTCACCACCACCGGGGCGTGCGTGGCGCCGGGCGTCCCGTGCGGACCGAGCCACCTCACGCCCGTCGCACGGCCGCCGCTGACCTCGATGCCTTCGACCGCGTGGCGAAGGTGCAGCGTGCCCCCGAGCTCCTCGAGGCGGGCCGCCAGCCCGTCGGCGATGACCTGGCCGCCGCCCTTGGGGTACCACGCGCCCGCGAAGTAGTGGTTGGCCAGCCCGCAGTGCAGCATGAGGCTCACCTGGCTCGGCGGCAGGCCGTAGTCGCCGTTCTGGCCGGCGATGACCGCGCGCAGGCGCACGTCCTGGGTGCACGAGTCGAGAAACGCCCCGAGCGTCGAATCCTTGTGCCAGGCCGCCAACCGCGCGGAGGTGAGCGCGTCCCAGGCCAGGCCCAGGCCGCGTGGGGCGCCCGGACGGCCGAGTCGGGCGACCTCGCGACACATGCGAATGTATCGGTCGATTCCAGGTACTTCCGATGGAAACTGTGCCACGAGACGGTCGCGATACAACTCCAGCGACGCCGGAATGCGAAACCGGAAGTCCGGGAAGACCAGCTCGTCGAACCCGTCCGGGTCGAGCGGGCACCAGTCCACGTGCACGCCCACCTCGTCCAGCAAGCGCGGGAGCTTGCCCCCCGGGCCGCAGTCGCCGACGTAGTGGACGCCGATGTCGAAGGTGTAGCGCGCCTCGGCCGTGCCCCGCGCGAACATCGTGGCGCAGCCGCCGGCGACGTAGTGGGCGTCGAACACCGACACCTTCTTGCCCGCCTGCGCGAGGCGGACCGCGGTCATCAGGCCGCCGAGGCCGGCCCCGACGATCACGACGTCGGCGGCGTCGGGCGGCGTGGACTTGATGCGCGCACGTGTCGCGGCGGTAGGCAGGTGCACAGCAGGTTCCATCGGCCGTGGCATAATGCGCCCGACTCCGAGGTACCCGTGCTTCTCCTGGCGCTCGCCGCCCCCAGCCTCGCCGCCACCCTGGTGGTCGACCCTTCCGCCGGCCCCTACACCACCATCGCCAGCGCCGTGACCGCCGCGAGCAGCGGCGACACCCTCAGCCTCGCCGCCGCCACCTATGCCGAGTGTGTCGACACCGCGGGCAAGAGCCTCACCCTCGAAGGTGCGTCGGCCAGCACCGTCATCCTCGCCCCCGGCTCCGCCTGCAACGCCGTCACGGTCGATGCCGGCGAGTCGGTCACGCTCCGATCCCTCACCGTGCGCCAGCCCTACCTGCGGGCGCTGTACGTCGCGTCGTCGACCCTCACCCTGGACGACGTCACGGTCTCCACGTCGGGCAGCGCGAGCTACTCCGGCGGTGGCGCCTACGTCACCGGTGGCACGCTCACCGCCACCGACAGCACCTTCTCGGGCAACACCGGGTACTACGGGGGGGCCATCTACGCGACCGCCGCTTCCACGGTCTCGCTCCGGGCGACCACGGTCACCGCCGGGTGGGCCTACTACGGGGGCGGGGTCTTCCTCGAGTCCTACTCGGGGAGCACCCTGGACCTCGACGGGGCGAGCCTCACCAGCAACGTCAGCTACTACTACGGGTCGGGTGTCTTCGCGGGGGTGTCCAACACCATCACCAGCACCGACTCCGACTTCAGCAGCAACCGTGGCTACTACTCCCACGGCGTCGCCGTGTACCTGAACACCAACTCGTCCTACACCGGGGACGGCGACAGCTTCTCGAACAACTACGCCTACTACTACACGTCCGGGTACGCCGGCGGCGCGATCTACGCCTACGAGTCCGACGTGTCCTTGACCGACGCGACCTTCGACGGGAACGTCGCGTACTACGGGGGTGCGGTCGCCATCTACCAGGGCGAGCTCACGGTGACCGGCGGGGAGTTCAGCAGCAACTCCAGCTACTCCAGCGGCGGCGCGATCTATGCCTCCTACCCGGGGGACGTCAGCTTCGACGGTGCGTTGTTCTCCGGAAACGCCAACTCGTACGGCTACGGCGGCGCGGTGTACTCCACGGGCACCGCCGAGATGGGCATCACGGAGTCGGTGTTCTCGTCCAACACCGCCTACTACGGCGGCGGTGCGGTCTACTTCACCGGCGGCTACGACACCCTCACCGCCGTCGACTCCACGTTCGACGACAATCGGTCCACCTACGGGTACGGCGGCGCGGTCTACGATGCGTACGGGGCGGGCGTCGAGTCGTCCGGGACGACGTGGACCGACAACGTCGCGTACTACGACGGCGGCGGTCTGTACGTTTACTACAGCGGCGACGTCTCCATCGTCGGCGACACCTTCGAGGGAAACAAGGCGACCTACGGGAGCGGGGGCGGGAGCTACGTGTACCCCTCGAGCTCGAGCGGCGACGTGACGCTCGCCCAGAGCACCTTCACCGAGAACTCCGCGTACTACAGCGGCGGTGCCATGTATGCCTACTCCATGGGCGACTTCGCCGGCAGTGGCAACCGGTTCACCGAGAACGACACCTACGCCGCGGGGTACTACGGAGGCGCGTTGGCGCTGTGGTACCTGCAGGACCTGGACGTGAGCGGAAACCTCTTCTGTGGCAACTCTGCGTCGTACGGCGCCGGCCTGTCGACCTACTCTTCTTCGGGCAGCGACCAGAGCATCACCAACAACCTGTTCGTCGAGAACGAAGCGGACTACTCCGGCGGCGGCCTGTATGTCTACAGTCACAGCAACCTCGACGTGGTGAACAACGACTTCGTAGGAAACGCCGCCAACTACTACGGGGGCGCGGTCTACGCGTACTACGCGTACATGACCGCCACCAACAACATCTTCGCCTACACGCTCGACGGCGACGGGGTCTATGCCGCGGACTACTATTCCGACTACTACTCCGACTTCACCTACAACGACTGGTACGTGAACACCTCGGCCGACATGGCGGGCTACTTCAGCTTCAGCACCACCACCGGGGGCAACACCACCGACGCGCCGGGCTTTGTCAGCTACACCGCCGACGGCGACTGTTCCAACGACGACTTCGCGCTCGACAGCACGTCCACGCTCATCGACGCGGGCCACCCCGCGTACACCGATCCGGACGGGACCCCCTCCGACATCGGCGCGATGGGCGGCGCGGGTGCGTCGGCCTGGGACGCCGACGGCGACGGGGTCACCTACGGTTCGGACTGCGACGACGACGACGCATCGGTCTACCCGGGGGCGACCGAACATTGCGACGACGTGGACGAGGACTGCGACGGCAGCGTCGACGAGAGCGCGGTCGACGGGGCCACCTGGTACGCCGACGCCGATGGGGACAGCTACGGCGACGCCAGCGTCACCGATTCGGCGTGCGACCAACCGACGGGCTACGTCGCCGACGCCACGGACTGCGACGACACCGACGCCGCCACGTCGCCGGTGGGGGTCGAGGTCGCCTACGACGGTGTCGACCAGGACTGCGACGGTGCCGATCTCACCGACGTCGACGGCGACGGCTACGACGACACTTCGGTGGGCGGCCTGGACTGTGAAGACACCGACGCCACCATTCATCCCGGCGCGGTGGAGGTGTGGTACGACGGAGTGGACCAGGATTGTGACGGGGCCTCCGATTTCGACGCGGACGGCGACGGTCACGATGCGTCCGCCTACGGGGGCGACGACTGTGATGACGACGATCCGTCGGTGTACCCGGGCGCCGCGGAGGACTGGTACGACGGCGTCGACGGCGACTGTGACGGGCTGTCGGACTACGACGCCGACGGCGACGGCCACGACGCTGCGGCGTACGGCGGCACGGACTGCGACGACACGGACGCGGCCGTGGTGCCGGGGGCCGAGGAACTCGCCGGCGACGGCGTGGACCAGGACTGCGACGGCCTGGAGCTCTGCTACCGCGACGCCGACGGCGACGGGCACCGCCCCGACGCCACCAGCACCATTCCGAGCACCGACCTCGACTGCGACGACGTCAGCGAGGCCGATGTCACCGCGCCGCCCGACGACTGCGACGACGCGGACGCCACGGTGTACCCCGGCGCGGTGGACGTCCCCGGCGACGGCGTGGACCAGGACTGCGTCGGGGGCGATGCCACCGAAGACCCGGACACCGGCGACACGGGCGACACGGGCGACAGCGGGGACACCGGGGACACTGGGGGCGACACCGGCACCGACACGGGCGACTCGGGTACGCCCGACATCCCCGGGGAGGACCAGGACAGCGGCAAGCCGACCGCCGAGGGCGAGTGCGGGTGTGCCAGCGGTGGGGCCGCCTCCGGCGGGTCGGTCGTGCTGCTGGTGGGTGCGTTGGCCCTGGCGCGACGCCGGCGGACTGCGCACCCATAGGGCGCTGCCGCGCGACCGGGCGGGGCGGCGGCGCAGGCCGCCCGGCAGCGCGCGTCGGTCAGGCGGGTCGCACCTCGCCGGACAGGCACACCTCGCGCCGACGCAGCTCGAAGTGGTGTCCGCCGGTGCGCAGCGGTCCCGAGGTGAAACAGACCCGGCCGGGGAGGGGCAAGGGCGAAGAGAACCGGGCGTGGAGCTGCCACGGCGTCTGGATGTCGGTGTCGAGCTCGGCCACTGCCCGTGCGATCGCCCACCACCCGTGGGCGATCGGCCTTTTGAAGCCGAACAACCGCGCGGTGAGCGGGTGCAGGTGGATGGGGTTGTGGTCGCCGCTCACCGCGGCGTACCGCCGTCCCAGGTCGGGCGGGAGCCGCCACACCACCGAGCGTGCCGGCGTCCACGCCGGCTCCTGCGGGCGGGGGCGCTTTTGACCGTCGCCGGGCAGCGACCGCGACAGGATCGTGCTGGTGCCGTGCCACACCTCCACGCCGGCGACCGTCACCGCCGAGTGCAGCTCGAACTCGACCCCGCGGCGCGCGGGTCGGAGGCCCTCGACCCAACTGCGGCCCGACATCGCCTCCTCGGCGTGCAGGTCGCGGCGGGCGACGATGCGCTGCTCGGTGTGGAGGATGCCCAGGAGCGGGAACGGGAACGCGGCGTGGGTCAGGACCGCGAGCTGCAATCCTCGGGTGAGCACGTCCGGGTAGGTGGGCGGGAGCGGGCCGCCGAGCGGAAAGCCGCAGACGCGCGCGTACGCGTCCGGGTCGGGCACGAGGCGGCGGGCTCGGGCTTCGATGGGGGGGAGGGGCGCCCCCGCCGTGTGGGCGTGGCCGCGGTGGGTCGCCAGCCGCGCGAGGGGCACCTGCGGCGGGACGTCGAACTCCAGGGGCTCGAGGGTCACGCCCACGGCCGCTCCTGCCGCCACGCTTCGGGCCAGGCCGAGCCGCGGTTTCCCGGCACCTCGCGGCCGTCGGGATCGACCACGAAGTTGCCCACGTCGGCGAACGCGCGCTCGCCGTTGAGTCGCCCGTCGCGCGACCGCATCGGGCGGTTCTGGCCCGCCACCCGGAGCGCGACCACCTCGTGCGGGCCCACGCGGAGGTCGACCAGCGCGCCCTTGCGGGCCGCGTTGAGGAGCTGCTCCTCGTTGCCGATGGGGTCGGCCACCGTCTTGGCCTTGAGCGTCCACACCAACAGCGAGGTTGGATCGCGGCCCGGGAAGGCCTCGGCGAGCAGGTCCGGGTACCCGTAGAACTGCTTTCCGATGTCGTTCTGGTTCACCGGTCCGGCCATCAGGCAGGTGCCGGCGAGCAGATCGCAGCCGGCGGGAATGTCGATGCAGCCGGAGAGCTCGCACACCAGGGCCGAGCGCGACGCCGCCGCCCCGAAGGCCCGGACGGCATGGGCGAACTCGATGCCGTGGGCTGCGATCTCCGGGCGGGACAGGCCGCCGACGTAGATCCGCTGTCCGGTCAGGGCGAACGCCTTCTTGCCCCGGGCGGCGTTCTTGCTGAGCGCCTTGAGCAGGGGCAGGTCCGCCCACAGCGGCAGGTTGGCCACCACCTTGTCGGTGATCGCCTCCAGCTCGTGTCGAACCGCGCGGAGGCGCTCCTTCCCGTTGGGGGTGAGCACGTCGATGCGCTCCATCAACAGCAGCCGCTTGGCCTCTTCGCGATCCAGGCCCGTCCAGTGGCAGAACGCGTTGTATGCGGCGCGGCCGGCCATCTCGGTGAGCTCGGGGGACACGTCCATGTCCTGCCGGTGGCGGTAGGGCGCGGGTGCCTTGTCCTCGGCGTTGACGCCGGGCTGGATGCGCTCGGATCGCAGGGACAGGAGCGCGGCCCCCGCGCGCCGGCACAGCTCGGGCGCCAGGGGCGGGGGCGAGGCCACGTGCCCCACCTGGGCCACCAGGCACACCCGCCAGCCGGCTTCCCGCTCGGCGGACGACAGCCCGACCAGCGCTTCGACCTCGGCCAGCACCGCGGCGTTCTTCGCCTGCCACGCGGGGCCGCTGAACGGCTGCATCAGGACGTTCGCCCGACGCTTCCCGCCCGACGCCAGCACGGCGGCACGCTCCATCGCGTCGGCCCAGATGCCCACGTGCAGGTGTTGCAGGTACCCGATCGTCGGAATGTCGTCGACGTGGTGGAACCGCTTGTCCCACGCCCGCTTGGGCACCGTGTACAGGCTCTGCACCGCCTTGTGGCCGATGAACGTGAGCAGGAACGTGAACGGCGTGCGGTAGGGCCGACTGAGCCCCACGTGGGTGTACGACGCACCGTCGAGCACGAGGCGATCGAGCCCCTCGAGGCGCCGAAGCAGGCTCGCGAGCTTCGCGCTGTCGTCGGGCCCGAGGCTGACCTGCCGCTGCCCGGTGTAGTTGGTGCTCTGGCGGGCGCTGAGCACCCCCAGCGACGCTTCTTCGAACAGCTCCCCCTCGGTCGGCGCCGGCCCGGGCACGAAGACCGCCGGCGCTTCGAGGTCGAACAAGAACGCGAGCCCGGCGCCTTCGGCGCCGGTGAGGGTGGGCCGCGTCCGGAAGCCCACGGGGCTCGCCGAGTCGAGCTCGTCGGGCAGCGAGTACCGGTCGCGGCGGGCGCCCTCCGCGGGAAACTGCGCCCCGCGCCCGGTGCGCTGGGCGGGCGGCGGTGGGGAGATCGGGACGAGCGAGACGGGCTTCTGCATCGGGCGCGAGCCTATCCCACGCGCCGGCGGCGACGGGTCGCCGCGACGAGCGCGCCCAGGCTCGCCGCGAGCGGGGCGCTTCGGTCGGACACCGCGCATGTCGCGGGCTCCGGGGCGGGAGCGGTGTCCTCGCCTTCGTCGTCGGGAGCTTCGAGCGGGGCGACCACGGTGAAGGTGGTCTCGGCGCTGGTGGCGCCCGCGCCCCACACGTCTTCGGCGCGTACGGTCCACCGGACCACGTCCCCGATCTCCACCTCGCCGGTGAGCGCGAGCTCGGTGGCCCCCGTGGTGACCTCGTCGGGCTCACCGCCGCCGTCGACCCACCAGCTGACGACGTAGCGCTGGACGTCCTCGTCGGGGTCCACGGCCGCCTCCCACGCGAGGAACACCCGATCCGCCGGCACCTCCGCCCGAAGCAAGCGCGGCGTCGGCGCCGCGGGCGCCGTGGCCGCCACGGCGGCGACCGCCGCGCCCGCGTCCACGCGGCCGTAGCCGTAGTACGGGCTGAACCCGTCTTCGTCCCAGAGCCCGTCCTCGAGATCGATCTTCTCGGCGGTGTCGGCCAGGACCGTGCGCACCTGCTTGGCGGTGAGCCGCGGGTTGGCCTCCAGCATCAGCGCCACGACGCCGGAGACGACGGGGGTTGCGCCGCTGGTCCCCGAGAACCCGTCGGCGAACGCGTCGTCGGCGTCGTAGCTGCCGTAACCGCCAGGGGTGAGGTCCGTGGTGAGGATGCCCGTGGGCGCGGTGATCGTCAGGTGGGTGCCGTAGTTGCTGTACGAAGCGCGGGTGTCGTCGCCTTCCGACGCCGCGACCACGACCGCGTACCGGTTCCCGAGCATGGCGTCGTTGGAGTTGTTGCAGTTGTCGTTGCCGGCGGCGAAGACCACCACGCTGCCGAGGCCGCCCCGACCGTTGTTCTCGGCGTAGTCGTACATCTCGGTGAAGACCGGCGCCGCGGGGACGCCTTCGCACCCGTAGAACCCCCACGAGTTCGACAGCACGCCGGCCCCCGCGTCGACGGCCTCGACGAACGAGTCGTACAGGTCGGCGGTGGAGGTCTCGCCGCCGATCAGGCGGATGGCGTACACCTCCGCGCCCCAGGCGACGCCAGCCACGCCGTAGCCGTTGTCGCCGATCGCGGCGGCGATCCCCGCGGCGCCCGTGCCGTGTGGGCCGCCGCTGTAGGCGGGGTCGGGCGACGGGTCTTCGTCCTTGTCGAGGTAGTCGTGGCCCGGGATCACCGCGAGGTCCGGGTGGTCCCACTGCACGCCCGTGTCGAGCACCGCGATGAGCACACCCGCCCCGGTTGCCCACGTCCACGCCGTCGGCGCGTTGATGTCGGCGTCGAGCGTGCGCCCCCCTTGGCCCACGTTGTCGAGGTGCCACTCCTGGTCCAGCCACGGGTCATCCGGGGGGCCGTTCGGTCGCAACGCCCAGGTCAGGTCGGGGTGCAACCACTCCACCCCCGGCGCGTGGCGCAGCCGGCGCGCGAGGGCGAGATCGTCCACCCCCGGGCGCGGCAGGATCCGCACGAGCCCACTCCGGCGCCGCTCGATGCTGGCGACCTCGGGGTCCAGGGCCAGCGTCTCCGGCTGGGACGTACGCGCGAGCAAGAAACCATCCCGTCCGGTGATGGTGCCGTTCGCGACCAGGGCCTCGTACGACACCGGGTCGCCGCCCGGCGTGAAGAAGATGGAGTCGTCCAGGGCCCAGGCGAACGAGAGGGTGAAGAGCATGACCGCGCGAGTGTACACTCTCGCCGCCGTGCTCACCCTCCTCTGGTCCTTCGCCGCCTGCGCCACCCCCGACTCCGGGGGCACCGACGACCCGGTCGACTCCGCGGCGCCGGTTCCGCCCGGCTGCGGCGACGGAGTGGTCGACGTCGACGAGGAGTGCGACGACGGTGCGGCCAACTCCGACCTCGACGCCGACGCGTGCCGTTCGGACTGCTTCTCGCCCTCGTGCGGCGACGGCGTGGTCGATGCGGGCGAAGGATGTGACGACGGCGCCGCGCTCGGCGGCGACGGGTGCTCGTCGACCTGCGGCGTGCAGACCGGCGCGGCGGACGTCGAACCCAACGACGCCTGGGACGAGGCGCTCGCGGCGGCGGCCCTGGTGCACGGGTCGCTCGCCGACCGGGACGTGGATTGCTGGTGGGTGGACGTCGCCGCATGCGGCGCGGTCGAGGCGCGCCAGATCGCTCCGTGTGGCGCCGGGCTCACGCTCGCGCTCCATGGGCCGGACGGCGCCTGGGTCGCGTCCGGCGCGCCCGGCGAGGACGGCTGCGCCGCCCTGGATCCGCTCGACGAACCGGGCGCACGCTGGGTGGCCGAGGGCCGCTGGGCGGTGTGCGCGACGGCGGTGAACCGGGCCGACGTGCCGGACTACACCCTCGCCATCACCACGCCAGACCCGACCACCATCGGGGCCCCGGCGACCGGCGACGACGGCGATGGGGACACCATCCCCGACACCTGCGACGCCGACCGCGACGGCGACGGCGTGGACAACACCCTCGACAACTGCCCCGACGTGAGCAACGGCCCGGCCACGCCCGCTCCGGCCTTGTCGGCCGATGGGTTCGTTCGCACGTGGCTTTCGGCCGGGGCGTTCACCGAGGGCACGACCACCGGGGAGTGTCGCCCCTCCGACGACGCGCTGGTGGGCGAGGACGGCGAGCTCGCGCCGGTGCTCGGCGGCTCGGCCGGCACCCTGGTGTGGACGTGGGCGCTCCTCGATGGCGACACCTACGACTTCCTGGTGCCCTACGGCGGCACGCCGGCGCCCCGGGAGGCGTACACGGCGGTGTACCTGCGCAGCGAAGCGGCGCGGACCCTCACCCTGGCCGTCGGAGCCGACGACGGGGTGTTCGCTTGGTGGAACGGGGAGCAGGTGCTCGACGTCGCCGGTTGCCAGGGGGTGAACGTCGACCAGTTCCAGGCCGAGGTCGCGGTGCGGGCCGGCTGGAACACGCTCCTGGTCAAGGTCCGCGACTGGGGTGGCGGGTGGGGCCTGGCCGCGCGTCTGCTCGACGCGGGGGTTCCGGTCACCGACCTCGTGCCCTCGCTCGATCCGGGCGGTGCATGGAGCCTGGACCAGACCGACCGCGACGGCGACGGCATCGGCGACGCCTGCGACGACGCCCCCTGATTCGGCGCGGCCTCAGCGACGGCGCATGAGCGGCGGGAACAGCTCCGCCTCTTCGCGGGCCACGAGGTGCTCGGTGTAGGTGCTCAGCTCCGCCACGTCGGCGCGGAACGTGTCGCGGTTGGCCGCGATGTGGGCGGCGTCCCAGTGCGCGGCGGCGCTGGCGACGATCTCGGCCACGATCTCGGCCTGGGCCGCCATCTGTTCGGTCATGCCCCGCAGCGCGAGGTTGGCCACGTTCGCCACCTGGTGGCTCAGCGCGAGGTGCTCGTGGAGCGTGTGTTCGTTGATGGCGCGGCTCACGTCCCCGAGCATCCGCGCGGCCGTCTCGGGGTCGCCGTGCTCCGCCGCCTCGCGCAGGCGGTCGAGGTCGTCGCGCAGACGCCGGTGCTGGTCCATGAAAATGGCGAAAATGGCGCGCATGTCCTGGACTTCGGATCGTCCGCGGCGGACTTTAGGCGTTCAGCCCTTGCGACTGCGATCCCGGATGAGCCCTTCCTGGGCCACCGAGGCCACCAGGGTGCCGTCCTGCGCGTAGAAGCGGCCGAGCACCAGGCCGCGCGCACCACTCGCGGACGGGCTCTCCACGTCGTACAACAGCCACTCGTCGAACCGGAACGGCCGATGGAACCACATCGTGTGGTCCAGGCTCGCGACCTGCATTCCCGGCGTGAGCCAGCTCACGCCGTGCGGCATCATCGACGTGGTGAGGAAGTTGAAGTCGCTGGCGTACGCGAGCAGGTAGCGGTGCACCGCCGGGTCGTCGGGCAGGCGCCCGTTGGCGCGGTACCACATCTGGCGCTTGGGCGGGAGCACCTTCGGTCGCAGCAGGTTCCATTGTTGCACCGCCCGGATCTCGATGGGACGGTCCGCCACCGCCTGCGCCCGCAGCGGCTCGGGGATCTGCTCGGCCACGCGCCGCGCCAGCTCCTGCTCGCTGGCCAGGCCCTCCGGCGGCGGCACCTCGGCGGGCATCGCCGCGGCGTGGTCCAGGCCCGGCTCGTCGCCCTGGAAGCTCGCGCTCAGGATGAAGATGGGGTGCCCCCCCTGGATCGCGACCACGCGACGGGTGCTGAAGCTCGACCCGTCGCGCACCGGGTCGACCTCGTAGACAATCGGCAGGCGCGCGTCGCCCTGGCGCAGAAAGTAGGCGTGCATCGAGTGTACGTGGCGCGCTGGAGGCGCCGTCTGGGCCGCGGCCGAGAGCGCCTGCCCGAGCACCTGCCCGCCGAACACCGCACCCCACCCGAGATCTTGGCTCTGGCCGCGGAAGATCCGCTCTTCGATGCGCTCCAGGCGCAACAGGTTCAACAGCTCGCCCAGGACGTCGCGCATGTCGGACTCCTATCCCCCGGAGAGGGCCTGGAGGATGTACACCTTGCTGTCGGGCGCCACCGCGTCGGACTGCCGGAGCCGATCGCCGATCGGCTCGTCGCCGACGAACAGGTTGACGTGTCGCCGCACCCGCCCCGTCTCGTCCAGGATGTAGCCCCGGAGACCGGGGTGGCGGCGGTCCAGCGCGTCGATCACCTCGCGCACCGTGGCCGCTTCGACTTCGCACGGACCGAGCGTCGGGAAGAACGCCTGCAGGTGCCGGGTGAGCGTGACGTGAGCCATGGGCCGCTACGCGAATCGGACCGAGTGAACCGGCGGAAAGTTCTGACCGACACATTGCCATGTATCACCGCCGTCCTCGGACACGTAGACGTTCCCGGTGGTGCTGGCGAAGCACACCCGGTCGCCGGTGGAGTCGAGGGCGTGGCGGTACACGATGTCGTAGCAGTCGTGCTGCGGGAGGCCCGCGCGCAGCGTCTCCCAGGTGGCGCCGCCGTCCCGCGTACGCGCCACGAACATGCCCCCGCCCACGCTCATGCGGGCCGAGTCGGCCTGCGCGGGCACCACCCAGGCCGTGCGGCCGTCGCGCGGGTGCACGGCGATGGGGAAGCCGAAGTGCACCGCCACGTCCGGGTGGCTCACCTTCTTCCACTGCGCGCCGCCGTCGGCGCTGTAGAAGACGCCGCAGTGGTTCTGTTGCCAGAGGTGGTCGGGCTCGGCCGGACAGAGCGCCACGAAGTGCGGATCGTGCCCCCACTCCGACTCCCCTTCGGGCAGGTAGTCGTTGATCACGCCCTTGTTGCGGCTGTGCCACGAAGCGCCGCCGTCGGTGCTCTCGGCCACCCCCGCGCTGGAGACCGCGACGTACAGGTGCCGCGGATCCCGCGGGTCGACGAGCACCGAGTGGATGCCGGGAACGAACTCGCCGTACGCCATCGCCGCCGGCGTGCCACCCCACCAGTTGCGGTGGGTGGCGTCGCCCGCGAACAGGTCGCCGCCGCGGCTCTCGTGGTTCCACAAGGGCCGGTTCAGCTCCCAGGTGTCGCCACCGTCGTGACTCACGAAGAGCCCGCCGGGGAGCGTGCCCGCGTAGAGGGTACCCGGCTGGTCGGCGCCCGCGAAGGTGAGCATCCACACCTTGAGCAGCGCCGCGTCCTTGTACGTGGTCGGCCGCGCGGCCAGGGTGGCCTCGTCGTCGGTGGGGCTCGGGAGGTGCTGCTCGATGAAGCGGGCCCCGGGCGGATAGGCGAGCTGGGAAAGGTGCTCCCAGGTTGCTCCATCGTCCCGCGAGCGGCTGAGCTTCGGGCCCCAGTGGGGGTGGTCCATCGCCGCCCAGAGCGTGCCGTCGCGCGGGTCGCGCGCGGCGTAGCTCACCGACATGCCCGCGTGGGCGATGGGGCGGGCGATCCAGCGTCCGTCCTTGCGGTCGAGGATGAGCGTACCTTTCCGAGTGGCCAGGATGAGCTGGTCTGACATGGGGGCTCCGGGGGTCGGGCGACAAGTATCCAGGGGCGGCGCCGCGGGCCCGGCCGGAAGGCGGCCGAGGCCGCCCGGCGCC
>SXOM01000618.1 GCA_005776735.1 Pseudomonadota bacterium | reverse complement strand
GACTCCGGCCGCCGCGGCGCGCCGCAGTCGGTCGTTCACCGCCTCGCCGAGCCCCCCCGGCGCGGCCGGCTCGGCCACGATCACCTCGGCACCGTCGTCGTCAGCGGCCCGGAGCTCCGCGTACAGCGCCCGCGCATACGCCCGGGCCTCCCGCCGCGCCACGACCACCACCCGGCGCCCCTGGGCGCGCCACCGCGCGGCTTCAGTCTCTGGGTCGGCGGCCACGACCACACGCGCGCGCGGGGCGTAGTGTGCCGGCAGCGTTCCCGGCGCGGCGGTGTCGCCGGGGGCGCCGAGCGCTTCGCCGAGCGCCAACGTGACCGCCTCGGCCGGCACGCCGCCGGGGCGCAGGATCGACGGCACCGGGCCCGTCAGGTCGACGATCGTGCTCTCCACGCCGACCGCGCACACGCCGCCGTCGAGCACGGGGAGGCCCGGGAAAGCGGCGAGGACGTGCTCCGCGCGCGTCGGGGAGAGCTCGCCGAAACGATTGGCGCTCGGGGCCGCGAGCGGCGCCCCCAGCGCATCGAGGAGCGCGAGGGCCACCGGGTGGTCGGGGCAGCGGACCGCGAGGGTCGGCCGACCTCCGGTGACCTCCGGGGCCACGCCGGCCTCGGCGCGCAGCGGCAGGACCAGCGTGAGCGGCCCCGGCCAGAAGCCCGCGAGGCGCTCGGCGCGCGCGTCGAAGCGGGCGTAGGGCCGCGGGTCGCGGGCGTGCAGGATGAGCGGGTGGTCGGGCGGGCGCCCCTTCGCCGCGAAGATCGCCCGCACCGCCGCGGCGTGGCGGGCGTCGGCCGCGAGGCCGTACACCGTCTCCGTCGGGATGGCGACGAGCCTGCCCGCCCGGAGCAGCTCGACAGCTTCGGCCAACGCGACGATCGGCATCGGCGGCAGCTAACGGAGGTACGATGGCTGGGCTATCCTGGCGGCATGTGGTTCCTCCTCGTCCCCCACGCCGCCGCCCTCTCGTGCGACGAGGTCCTCGCGATGACGCGGGTCGAGGTCCCGGAGTGGATCGTCGTGCAAGCCGTGGACGATGCGCAGGCGGAGTTCTCCGACACCGACCTCGCGTGCCTCCGCGACGGCGGCGCGCCCGCCGCGGTGATCGCCGCGGCGGTGCGCGCTCGCGCGCCAACTCCGTTCCCTGCCGCACCTCCGTGCCCGCCGCCGGCGGTGGCCCCCCTGCCCGCGGTGCTCGCTTCGCGCGCCCGGGCGTGCGGCGACGGCGAACCCCGGGTGCGCGGCGGCCAGTGCGACCTGGGCGTGTGCACCGTGTGGGTCACCGCCGAACCGGAGGGGACCTGCCTCGACCTCGACGACGCCACGTTCGGACCGGTCCTCCGCACCCACGGCCCCGCTTCGTGTCGCGCGGTGGCCTGGCCGTAGGGCGCGTCGCCTCGCCGTCGAAGCGGGCAATTTCCGGTCGCGGTGCGGCTGCGACGGCGCCGCGAGCCTCCCCGGCGGCGCCGGCGTGCTCCGGGCGGCGACGTTGCTCGGGCGGCGGCGCCGCTGACGGTTACCGGGGGCGCATGGCCTTCCCCCCGTTCACCGAAGAGCATGCCCTCCTCCGCAAGACCGTCCGCGACTTCGTGGAGCGTGAGCTCACGCCCCACCGCAAGGAGTGGGACGACGCCGGGGAGTGGCCCGCCCGCGCCATGTTCAAGAAGATGGCCGACCTGGGCCTGCTCGGCATCCGCTTCCCGACCCGGTGGGGCGGCGCGGGCCTGGACTGGTGGGCTCACGCGGCGATGGTCGAGGAGTTGGCGTGGGCGCGCAACGGCGGCGTGACCATGAGCATCTTCGTGCACACCGACATCAGCACGCCGGTCATCGCCGAGCTCGGCACCGACGCGCAGCGCGAGGAGTTCCTGCCCGCGGCCTTCGCCGGCGAGCGCATCGGCGCGCTCGGCATCACCGAGCCCGGCTGCGGCAGCGACGTGGCCGCCATCACCACGACCGCGCGCAGCGACGGCGACGACTATGTCATCGACGGCGCCAAGACGTTCATCACCAACGGCGCCTTCGCGGACTTCATCCTCCTCGGCGTGCGCACCGGCGGCCCCGGGCACTCCGGCATCTCGCTGGTCCTCTTCCCGACCGACACCAAGGGCTTCTCGGTGGGGAAGCCCATCGACAAGCTCGGGACGCGCTCGGTGGACAGCTCGCTGTTGCACTTCGACGGGTGCCGCGTGCCCAAGCGCTACCTGATCGGGCGAGAGAACGCAGGGTTCACCTACATCATGAAGAACTTCCAGGGCGAGCGGCTGACCGGGGCGCTGATGGCGACCAGCGGCATGGAGGTGCAGCTCCACGACGCGATGGCCTACGCGCGCGAACGACACGCCTTCGGTCGGCCGCTCATCGGGTTCCAGGTGTGGCGGCACAAGCTGGCCGAGCTGTTGACCCGGCTGCACGCCGGCAAGATGCTCGCGTACCAGGCGCTCGACAAGCTCCAGTCCGGCGAGGACGCCACCCGGGAGATCAGCATGGCCAAGCTCTACAACGGCGACCTGGCGCAGGTCGTCGCCTACGAGTGCCTGCAGCTCCACGGCGGGTACGGCTTCACCGAGGAGTACGACATCGCGCGGGCGTACCGCGACGTCCGCATCCTCTCGATCGGAGGCGGTGCGAGCGAGGTCATGAAGGAGATCATCGCGAAGTACAGCGGGTTCTAGCGCCCTCCCCGATTGCCGGACCGCATTTGAGGGAATACGAAGCGGTATTGCTGAGTGGACGGTGACGACGGAGTTCGCGTTCATCGGGGAAGTCGACGCCGGTCTCGCCGGACTCCTCGCCGAGTTGCTCGACCGCCGGCTCCCGTTCCACGTGCTCCCCGGCGAAGCGAGCGCGCCGGAAGGCGCCACCGTGGTCCGCGTCGCCCCGGCCGACATCGCGGTGCTCGAAGCCGAGCTCTCGGCGCTCCGCGACGCGGGCGCGCCGCCGGCGCTGGTCCTGTGCCGGGAGCTCGAACTGCACCAGGGCTTTCGCCTGATGCGGGAGTACGGGGTCGAGGTGGTCCTGTTGGCCGAAGGGGCCGAGGCCCTGTTGTCGGCCGCCGGACGGCGCCCCGCGGCGCCCGCGCGTGCGCCGAGCGTGGGCCCGGCGCCCACCCCGGCGGCCGCACCG
>SXOM01000093.1 GCA_005776735.1 Pseudomonadota bacterium | reverse complement strand
CGCCGCCCGGCGGCGGGCGGGGACGGCGCGCAAGGCAGCGAGCAGGAACGCGCCGGCCCCGCACGCAGGGTCGAGCACGTCACCCTGCCCGTCCCAGGCGGCGGCGGTGACGCGGTCCGCGAGCGCGGGCGGCGTGTAGTACGCACCGGTGCGTGCGCGGTCGCGGCGGGTGACCGCGAGCAGCACGCCGGGGTCGGGGAGCGCCGAGAGCCGCGGGCCGTGGCGGTACGCCGGGTCGAAGAGCGGGAGCCCGGTGTGGCGCCAGCGGGCGTCGGCGTCGCCGAAGGCCTCGGCCAGCGCATGGCGCACCCCGGCTTCGCCCGCCTCGGTGAGCCAGGCGCGGGTGTCGGGCGGCAGCACGTCGGGCACGACGGCGACGTAGCCCGGGGGGAAAACTCGCGCCGGATGCGCTATGATGCCGGCCACGGGTGTACCCATGCGCCGAGCTCTCCCCCTGCCGCTGTTGCTCCTCGCCGCCTGCGCGGAAGAAGCGGCCGTGGAGCGTGCCAAGCCACTCGGCCTGGAGTTGGTGTTCGACGCCGAGTCGGTGACCGCGGGAACACGCGTGGCGTGGGCCGCCACCCTGCACCTGGACGACGGGCGGGCCGTCCCCGTGCAGGTCGATCTCGTGAGCGACGTGCAGGTCGGCGTGCACCAGACGTGGGCCACCGCCGGCACCGGCACCTGGATGCCCACCCTCGCGGGCACCCATCTCGTGTCGGGCACGACCGTGTGGGACGGTCGGGCGTACTACGACAACCTGTTCGTCACCGTGTCGCCCGCGCCGGCCGCCACGCTCGATCTCGTGCTCTCCGGGCTCGAGGCCGGCGCCGGCGAGTCGATCACGTGGACGGTGGCGGCGGCCGACGCGTATGGCAATCCCATCGCCCGCGAGCGCGTGGCGGTGGTGGCCGACGCGGCGGTGGTGGTCGTGGCCGAGCCGCGGGTGTCGTCGGGCGTGCCGGGGATCTACCACCTCGCCGCCTCGGTCGACGGCCTCGAGGATGCCGAACAATTCCGGGTCGTTCCAGGCCCACCCGCGATCATCGACCTGAGCTTGAGCGACACCGATCTCGAGGTGTACGACACCACCATCGTCACGGCCCTGGTGCGCGACGACTACGGCAACATCCTCGACGAGCGCGCGGGCTTCGAGGTGACCGGGGGCACGGCCGAGGCCCTGGTCTCGGGCCCGAACATCACCTTCGTCGACGAAGGGTGGTACACGGTCACCGCCAGCTACGACGATCTCACCGCTTCGGTCGGTCCGTTCCTCATCGACAGCACCGGCCCGGTGCTCGACATCATCGAGCCCGAGCGCGGCGATTGGGAGGTCAACACCTCGGCGCTGATGTACGGCACGGTCACCGACGAGTGGAGCACCATCGGGCCGATGACCGTCAATGGCGACCCGGTCACCGTCAACGGCGACGGCAGCTTCACCCACACGCTCGACTACGTCTTCGGGCTCAACCTCGTGGAGACCATCGTCGAGGACGACGACGGGAACGGCGCCAACGACACGCGCAGCGTGCTCGACGGCGCGTTCCAGCCCAACGGAACGCAGATCGGGAACGGCATCGTCGCCCGCATCAACGAAGACGGGTTCGACACCCTGGAGACCCTCGGCGAGGGCCTGATCGACGACACCGACCTGACCGCCGTGGTGCCCAACCCCGTGGTCGACATGGAGTCGGAGTCGTGCATCGACCTCATCTTCACCGAGATCTGCATCACCTGGTACTCGCTGCAGCTCTACATCTGGAACCCCTCCATCGGGTCGACCGACCTCCAGATCGATCCCACGTCGGGCGGGTACCTCGACACCACCTTCGTGGTGTACGACCCGTGGCTCGACTGGGAAGCCGACGGCACCGTGCTCGGCATCAGCCTCGGCGCCGACGGCAGCATCTACGCCGACGACATCACCATCGGGATGGACCTGTACCCGTACGTGTCGGGTGGGGTGCTGGGCATCAGCACCGCCAACGTCGACGTCACGAGCACCAACTTCACCTTCGACTGGGACAGTTGGCTGTACGACGTGATGAGCTTCTTCGGGTTGGACCTGTCGAGCCTCATCCAGGGCTACATGGAGGACGCGATCGAGTCGGCGATCACCGACGAGGTGCCGAGCCTCGTGGCCGACGCCGTCGGCGACCTCGAGATCGCCACCACCTTCGATCTGGGCGGCGCCAGCGTGGTCCTCGCGGCGGAGCCCTTCTCCACCAGCGTCGACGACTACGGGCTGTCGCTCGGGTTGGGCACCCAGGTCTACCCCGAGACCTGGATCCACGAGGAGACCGGCCTCGGCTCGCTCTACGGCAACTACACCGTCCCCACCTACGCTTCGTCGTCGCCGGGCTTCCAGGTGTCGATCGGCGAGGACTTCCTCAACCAGGCGCTCTACGCGTTCTGGGGCGCGGGCGTGCTCGACCAGGACCTCGGCGGCGCCGACCTCGGCCTCGACCTCGGCACCTTCGGCGAGATCCTCGGCATCACCGACCTGCACATCCAGACCAAGGCGCTGTTGCCTCCGGTCGTGGTGCCCGGCACGGGCACCTCGATGCTCGATCTGCAGATCGGCGACCTCGAGCTGTCGCTCTACGATGGCGAGGCCATCGACGAGAACCTGCGCCTGCGCGTGTACGTGACCCTCGTGGCGGGGCTCGACCTCGACGTGGTCGACGGCAACCTGGCCCCGGCGATCGGCGACCCGACGGTGTGGTTCGACGTCACCGTGCCCGAGGCCAACACCGTCGCGAGCCGCGACACCGAAGACCTGCTCGAGGCGCTGGTGCCGCTGCTCCTGCCGTCCCTGACCGGTGCCATCAGCGAGATCCCGCTGCCCGACATCGCGGGCTTCACCATCACCATCGACGCCCTGAAGCTCGACGGCCCCGAGAACGGCTTTGTGACCGTGGACGCCGACCTGGGCCTGTAGAGGAGCTGGATGTTCACCTTTCTCTGGGCGGCGCTCGCCGTCGCCGCACCGCGTGTCGAAGGGCAGTTGGTCATCGACGGGGTGCCCGAGATCCCGGCAGCGGTGGTGGAGCGCACCACCCAGTACGAGAACGTGCGCAGCGCCGGGTTCGTGGGGTGGCACCCCGCCGGGGCCGGCCTCTACGTGTCCACGCGCTTCGGCGAGACCAACCAGGTGCACCACGTGGCCGCGCCGGGCGCGGACCGACGGCAGCTCACGTTCTACAACGAGCCAGTCGGGAACGCGACGATCGACCCCGCGGGCGACGGGCGGAACCTCGTGATCGCGCGCGACGTGGGCGGGCGCGAAGCGTGGCAGTTCTACCGGCTCGACCTCGCCAGCGGGCGCAGCACCCTCTTGACCGACGGCACCTCGCGCAACGAGCTCGGGCCCTGGGCCAACGCCGGCGGGCGCTTCGCGTTCAGCTCCACGCGCCGCAACAAGAAGGACTTCGACCTGTACGTGATGGACCCGGCCGACCCCACGAGCACCCGCCTGGTGCTCGAGGTGACCGGCCAGTGGAACGTCGTCGACTGGAGCGCCGACGACACTCGGCTGTTGGTCAAGCAGTTCATCAGCGCGGCCCACTCCCGGCTGCACGTCCTCGACCTCGCGTCGGGCACGCTCACCGAGGTGGCGCCGAGCCCCACGCCGGTGTCCTGGGAGCAGGCCACCTTCGCGGCCGACGGTCGGTCGGTCCTCGCGACGTCCGACGCGAGCTCCGACTTCACCGAGCTCGTGCAGGTGCAGCTCGCCGACGGCGCCACCACCCGGCTCACCGCGGACATCCCGTGGGACGTCGAGGGGCTCTCCGTGAGCCGCGACGGGAAGCAGCTCGCCTACATCACCAACGAAGGGGGCCAGAGCGTGGTGTGGCTCGCCCCCGCGCGCGCCCCGCACGCGCGCAAACGCCTCGCGCTGCCCGACGGCGTCGTGGGCGGCGTGGCCTTCGACCCGGCGGGCAAACGCCTCGCGGTGAGCCTGACCACGCCTCGTTCGCCGACCGACGTGTGGGTGGTCGACCTGGCCCGCCCCGCGGTGCCGGTGCGGTGGACCACCAGCGAGGTCGGCGGGCTCGACCCCGCCAGCTTCGTGGCGCCCGAGCTGGTGAAGGTCCCTTCGTTCGACGGCGTCGCCGTGCCCGCCTGGGTGTACCGCGCCCCGCGCGAGGGAAAACGTCCGGTCGTCATCGCGATCCACGGCGGCCCCGAGGCCCAGACGCGCAACAGCTTCACCAGCACCTACCAGTACTGGCTGCGGGAGCTCGGGGTGAGCGTGATCGCGCCCAACGTGCGCGGCAGCACCGGCTACGGGCGTAAGTACCTGCAGCTGGACGACGGCCAGAAGCGCATGGACGCCGTCAAGGACATCGGCGCGCTCCTGGACTGGATCCGCACCCAACCCGACCTCGACGCCGAGCGGGTGGCCGTCTACGGCGGGTCGTACGGCGGGTTCATGGTGCTCGCATCGCTCGTGGCCTACCCGGAGCGCCTGCGCTGCGGCGTCGACTCGGTGGGCATCTCCAACTTCGTCACGTTCTTGGAGAACACCGAGGACTACCGGAAGGACCTGCGCCGCGTGGAGTACGGCGACGAACGCGACCCGGCGATGCGCACGTTCCTCCAGGATATCTCCCCGCTGACCCACGTCGACCGCATCGTCGACCCCCTCTTCGTGGTGCAGGGCCGCAACGATCCCCGCGTGCCGATGTCCGAAGCCGAGCAGATCGTCGCGAGCCTGCGGCAACGGCAGGCCCCGGTGTGGTACCTGCTCGCCAACGACGAAGGGCACGGCTTCCGGCGCAAGGGCAACCGGGACTTCCTCACGCGCGCGGTCACGCTCTTCTTCGAGGAGCACCTGCTTCGTTAGTCGCCGCCGAACCGGTGCACCCACGCGAGCACGCTGACCGCGCCGCCGGCCGCCGCGAGCAGGGCGCCGCCCACGCCGAGGACGACGGCCTGGGCGCTCGCCACCGCGCCGAACGCCGCGGCGAGGAGCGCGACGCCGACGGCGCCGAGG
>SXOM01000617.1 GCA_005776735.1 Pseudomonadota bacterium | reverse complement strand
GGCGGCCCGCATGCCCGCGCCCCCGCGCCCGCCCGGCGAGAAGGCGCTCGCCAGCCCGGCGGTGCGCCACGAAGCCAGCGCCCGCGGCATCGACGTCGACGCGGTCACGGGCTCGGGGAAGGACGGCCGGGTCACCCGCGCCGACCTCCACTCGTTCAGCGCGCCCGAGCCCAAGGCGCCGCCCGCGCTCGTCGCGCCCGCCCCCGTCGCTGGGGACGAGCGGGTGAAGATCATCGGCCTTCGCCGCAAGATCAGCGAGAAGATGGTGCAGGCGTGGCACACCGCCCCGCACTTCACCTACGTCGACGAAGTCGACGCGAGCCGCCTCGTCGAGCTGCGCAAGCGCATGAACCCCGCGGCCGAGGCCCAGGGGGTCAAGCTCAGCTACCTGCCGTTCATCATGAAGGCGCTCGTGCGCGTCTTCCGGGACTTCCCCACGCTCAACGCCGTGATGGACGAGCAGAACTTCGAGCTGGTCGTACGTCGCGACGTCAACATCGGCATCGCCACCGACACGCCCGCGGGGCTGTACGTACCGGTGATCAAGCGGGTGCAGGACAAGTCGCTGGTCGAGATCGCCGCGGAGATCGCCGACCTCACCACGCGCACCCGCGAGAACAAGGCCCGGATGGACGAGCTGACCGGCGGCACGTTCACGATCACCTCCGTCGGGAACATCGGCGGGCGATTCGCCACCCCGATCCTGAACCACCCCGAGGTCGCGATCCTCGGCGTCAACCAGATCCATGATCGCCCGGTGGCGGTCAACGGGCAGGTCGTGGTGCGGCCGATGATGTACGTCTCCCCGAGCTTCGACCACCGCGTGATCGACGGCGCCGTCGCCGCGCGCGCGGTGAGCGCGCTCAAGGCCATCCTCGAGAGCCCGGAGCAGCTCTTCCTGGAGCTGCGGTGAGCGGCGCGGTCGAGGCGTTTCGCGCCTGGACCGAGGCCCAACCCCCCGCGCGCGGCGCGCGGGGCGTCGCCGCGTTGGTGGAGGGGGTGGTGGCCGCCACCCCCAAGCAGTCGTGGCTCCTGGTGGGCCGCCGCGAGGCCGGCGCCGCCCTGCTGCGCGGGGCCGACGCCGACCGGTTGGCCCAGGCGCGTCCCTACCGCGTGGTCCCGGCCGGTGACGCGCCGGCGGCGCGCGCGCTGCAGGCGGTGGGCATCGCCCTGGCCGGCTCGCCGGCGGTGTGTCTCCTCGGCGCCGGGAGCACCAGCTACGGCGACTTCCACGAGGCCCTGCACCTGTGCGCGCAGCACCGCGCGCCGGTGGTGTTCGTGATCGCCTGGTACGAAGGCGACGGGCCGTTCGCCCCCCAGCTCGCGGTCCGCCCCGAGGTGCTGGCCCAGGCGCTCGGACTGGGCGCGGCCCGGTGTGACGGCGCCGATGCCGCCGCGGTCCGCGCGGCCGTGGCCAGCGTAGGCGCGGGCCCGGCGGTCGTGGTGGCCGACATGCCGCACGGGTGAAAAACACGACGGGGCCGACCGTGGGGTCGACCCCGCCTGAGGTGGTGGCTTCGGTGGGACTTGAACCTACGACACCGCGGTTATGAACCGCGTGCTCTAACCAACTGAGCTACGAAGCCGCGCGCCGCCTTCTATACGCGGGGCCCGGTCGTGGCAAGTCAGCCCAGGTAGCCGAGGCGACGAAGCGTGTGCGCGAGCGGCTGCCGGGCGCGCGCACACTCCACGAGCGCCTCGTTGAGCTGATTGCGCGTGATCAGGCCAAGATCGACGTACAACATGCCGATCTGGCGGCGGCGGAGGGGTTCGGGCGTGGTGGGCATCGCGGACTCGGGTTCACCCCGACGATCGGACCGCGTCGTGTCGGGGATGAGGGGGCCGCCCGAAGTTCCCCGGCCGTCAGCTCCGGCTCGCCCGCGGGCCGCCGTGCCGCATCATCTGGCCCTCGGCGAGGAAGACCACCATCTCCGCGACGTTGCACGCGTGGTCGGAGATCCGCTCGAGGTGGCGCGACACGCTGGCCCAAGCGAGCGTACGCTCGAGTTGGCCGGGGTGGTCCTTCGCGAGCTGGATGAGCCGTCGCAGGTGCTGGTTGTGCAGGTCGTCGATCGCGTTGTCGGCGCCGATGACCGCGCGGGCCGTGGTGCCGTCCTCGTGGGCGAGCGCGAGCATCACCCGCTCGACGTTGACCTGGACCGCGCTGGCGATCGCGACACACTCGGGCTGCGCCTCGATGCCGAGGGTCGTGGTGAGCTCGATGGAGCGCTGGGCGATGTGCTCGGCGAGGTCGCCCATCCGCTCCATGTCGACGACGCTCTTGAGCGCCGTCATGACCAGGCGCAGGTCCTGACCCACCGGGGCGCGGCGGGCCAGGAGCTGCACACACTCCTGGTCGAGGTCGACCTCGAGCTGGTCGAGCTCCTTGTCGTCGGCCACCACCAGCCGCGCGAGCGCAGGGTCTCGCTCGAGGATCGCGCGCACGGAGTTGCGCACCATGCCCTCGGCCCGCGCGCCGGTACGCGCGAGGCCGACCCGGATCTCCTGGAGTTCGCGCTCGTACTGGGCGTCGAGGTGGGGGGTGCGCATGATCCCTGGAATGTAGCCCGTTCAGGCCGACATGCGCCGCAAGCCGAGCGCCAGGAGGAGCGCCTGGGCCATGAGCACCCCCGAAGCAAGCACCACCGGCGTGAGCGACTCGCCGAAGCCCTGGAGCAGGACCATCGCGAGTCCCCCCTCTTCGACCCACTCCGGGTGGCGCGGAACCTGCATCGCGACCGTGTACAGGTCCACGGCCATGCCGCCGACCCCGGCAAAGGCCACCGCCGCGCCGATCGCGAGCAGGTACCCCACCCGACCCGGGCCGGGCGCCCAGGCGAACCGCGCCGAGTTGACCACCCCCAAGAGCCCGAAAACCGTGATCACCATCATCGGGAACCCACCCATCAGGAAGAACGCCATCGAACACCTCCGACCCGGTCAACGCCGGTCCGGCCCGTGCGTGACGCCGATCCCGAAAAAAGAAATTTCGGGGCCGCCCCGTCACGCCGGCCCCGGTCGTGCGTTGATCGCACGATGTCTGCGCCGCCCCGCGATCCGAACGTCGACGTCGCCGCGCTCCGGCGGCTCGACGCGGCGGCCATCGACGCGGCGTACGACGCGTGGGCGCCCCGCATCTTCGCGTTCCTCCGGCGGCTGGGCGCGAGCGCCGAAGTGGCCGAGGAGCTCGTGCAGGAGACGTTCGTCCGCCTCGTGAACCACGCGCCGACGCTCCGCGAGGACACCCGCCTCGGCGCGTGGTGCCTGACGGTCGCCCGAAACCTGTACCGGTCGCACCGGCGGTGGGCGTGGCTCGACGGCACGCGGCTCCTGGAGCTCGCGGCGCCCCCGCGCCCGCCCGGCCCCGCCGAGCTGACCGCCGCCACCGAGCTGCAGTTGCGCTACGAGCGTGCTCTGGCCACGCTCCCCGAGGCCCAGCGCGAGGTCCTGCTCCTGGTGGTGGGCGAAGGCCTGGAGCCGCAAGAAGCCGCCGCCGTGCTCGGCCTCAACGCCGAGGCCACCCGTCAACGCCTGGCGCGCGCCCGTCGCGCGCTCGAGGAGGCCCTCCGATGATCCCCGACCCCGAGCTCCCGATCGCCCCGCTCTTGCCGCCCGCGGCGGTCCACGCGCGCATCCGCGACGCGGTTCGCGCCGAAGCGCGGCGCGCGCGCATTCGCGTGGCGGAGGGCGTCCTGCACGCGGGCTTCGCGCTCGGGGCGCTCGCCTGGGCGGTGGCGGCCGTGGCGGCCTGACCTCAGGGCGTGGGCGCGGCCGCGGGGGGCGCGCCGGCGATCACCTGCATCGCGCAACTCGTCATGATCGGCTCGGCCTTCTGGCCGATGACCTCGGGGCTCTCGGTGGCCAACTTCATCAGCTCGGTGGCCGAGTACTGGGCCAACAGGCCGTCGGCACCGCACTCACACATCGCCTTCATCTGCTCCACCGTGATCTCGGGCGTGCGCTCGGCCGTGCACGACTGCACGAAGCTGTCCTTGAACGACGTGGTGAACCCCTGGTTGAACCCCTCTTCGAAGCCCTCGGTGACGCCCGAGCAGGCGAAGAGCGGCGCGACGACGGCACAGAGCACGAGCACGGGGCGGACGGTCATGAGTTCCTGGGGAGACACGCCGACGTAACGTGGTTTGGGCGGCGCGCCGCGACCGGCTGCTCGACGCGGCGGGGCGCGGCGCGCCGCGGCGCGGGGGCGACGGGGCCCGAGTTAGCAGAGTCGAATGTCGCCTGAAATGCCCCTCGAAGACTCTGCCCTCGACCTGCTCCGTGCTTGCCATCAGAAGATGCGCTCGTTCTGCGTCGGGTGCGAGAAGCTCGTCACCGCGGTCGCGGAAGGCGACCCTCGCGCCCCGGGCAGCGCCGCCAGCGTGGCCCGCTACTTCCGCGAGGCGCTCCCCCGGCACGCCGAAGACGAGGATGAATCGCTGACGCCGCGCCTGCTCGCGGTACGCCCGGCGCTCGCGCCGGTGTTGGCCGAGCTCGAACGCGAACACCACGAGATCGTCCGGCGGCTCCCCGTGGTGTGTGCGAGCCTCGACGCCATCGCGGTCGGGCAGCTCGAGGCTCCCCGCGAGTTCGCACGAGAGGTCGCCGAGCTCGTCGCGTTGTTGCGGAATCACATCGAGGTCGAGGAGACGACGTGGTTCCCGTGGGTGGACACGATCCCCGCTGACGAGCGGACTTCGATTCGCGAGGAGATGGCGGAGAGGCGTCGACGCTGACCGACCCCCGTCGCCCCCGCGCCGCGGCGCGCCGCAGGACCGGCCGCTCGACGCGGCCAGTCGCGGCGCGCCGCCCTCAACACCCGTCGCTGTAGTAGGCGATCTCGGGGGCGAGGGTGCGGCCGAAGTCGTCGCACGCGTGGGCGTGGTAGCGGTCGGTGAACCACGTGGTGCCGTCAGGGCCCAGGAGGGTCGCCACGTGGCCGGACTGGGCGTCGAGGTCGGCCGCGTCGACCGCGGTACCGTCGGGCTCGTCACAGCCGAGCACCACCGTGCCGTCGCACATCAGGCCGTAGAACTCCACGTCGGGTTCGCCCACCGCCTCGGCCACCGCGACGGCGGCGGGGTTGGTCCCGTGGTGGTGGTAGACCCCGGTGTTCTGGGGGTGACCTTCGTAGACGTCGAAGGTGTACTCCTCCTCCATGATGTCGTCCCCCGGTGCGGCCACACCGGCGAAGAGCGCGGTGCCGTCGACGGTGACACCCTGCCAGTCGGTGCGGAACTCCTCGTCCGAGGTGCCGGCCTCCACGTCGACGAGCGCCTCGGTCACGGTGATGCCCTTGGCGGTCGGCTCGAGCGGGATGCTGAGCAGGAGCTCCTGGGCCGCAATCGTGTTGGGGTTCTGGTGCCACTCGCCGGTCCGGGTGTCGAACTCGACGTAGTTGTCGCTGTCGGTCGGGTAGTACGGGCTCGGGTGGGGCGGCAGGTTCGACGAGTACACGTTGAGGTAGCCGTCGACCACCGCGACGTCGGCGCACAAGAACCAGGTGGCGTAGGGCTCGGGCACGTCGGCGGACACGGTGCCACCGCAGTTGTCGAGGGTGCGCTCGCTGGTGAGGTCGGTGTCGGCGAGGCCGCCATCGTCGGTGGTGCAGGCGACGAGCAGCAGGGCGAGAGAGGTCATGGGCGCTCCGAGAGGACCACCCTACAACGCGGCGGGCCGGCAAACCTGGAGCGCGTCACTCGGTGGCGTTGGACATCAGCTCCGAAGCCACTCCGCCGCCAAGAACCGCTCGGCGTCGGCCGGCGCGAGGTTGGCCGCGAGCGCGCGCCCGAGGGCGTCGGCCACGCGGGCGTGGCGCGCGATGGCGGCTTCGTCGGTCGAGAAGGTGGCGGCGAGCATGTGGCCCTTGAGCACGTACAACCGGTACCCGCACGCGTCGGCCCGACGGATGGCCGCGTCGGCGTGCCGCGTGGCCTCCGCACGATCCCCGAGCAACGCGTGCACCCGGGCCAGCGCGAGGTCGAGGCGGACCTCCTGGTACGGCCACCGCGGACCGGCGGTGTTCAGCGCCCGCTGCACGGCCGCCAAGGCGCCGGGCACGTCGCCGGCGAGCGCCTGGGTGCGCGCCTCCCACGCGTTGACGATGCCGGCCCAGCCTTCGTGGTCGATCTCCTCGGTGAGGCGGCGCGCCTCGGCGATGAGCTCCACCATCGCGACGCCGTGCGCCCACGACGCGCGCATCAGCGGGATGAGCACCGACAGGACGAGGCTCGGATCGCCGAGCTCGCGGGCGCGCGCCAACGCCGCCTCGGCTTCGGTGACCGCTTCCTGGTCGCGGCCGAGGTGGGTCAACGCGTCGGCGCGGGCCGCGAGCGCCAGGACCAGGCTCGAGGGGTGGTTCACCTCGCGGGCGTGCGCGACCGTCTTCTCCGCGAGCTCCAGGCCGCGGCGCAGGTTGCCGGTGCAGACGTGCACCTCGACGAGGTTGCCGCGCACCCAGGTGAGCGGACCGGCGAGGCCCACCTTCTCGAAAAGTGTGGCCGCCTGCTCGAAGTTGCGCCGCGCCTCCGCCGCCTGCCCCCGGCACGCGGCGACCATCCCGAGCCCGTTGTAGCCGTAGGCGATGGACCGCTCGTCCTGCGCACCTTCGGCCACGGCGAGCCCCTCGACCCAGTGGCGCCGCGCGCTCTCGAGGTCGCCACATGCCCACAGGACGCTGCCGAGCTGGTTGAGCACGAAGGCGCGCGTGGACTGGTCGCCGGCGCGCTCGGCCTGCGCGAGCGCCGCGTGGAACAGCTCGGAGGCGTGGACGAGGTCGCCGGTCTGGCGGGCGCGGCGCCCCGCCCCGGCGCGGGCGCGCGCGCCGAGGCGGTCGTCGCTGAGCTCTTCGGCCAGCGCCGCCGCACGCGCCAGGTCGGCGTCGAGCCGCGCCCAGTCGCCCGTGGCCTCCAGGGCCTCGGCCCGCTTGAGCAGCAGGTCGGCGAGCAGGCGGTCGGCTTCGTCCAGCGGCATGAGCTCGCGGGCGTCGATCTCGAGCGCCACCGCCCGATCGAACGCCGCCAACGCTTCGCGCGGGAACGAGCGCCCGAGCAGGCGGGTGCCGGCGCGCAGCAGGTAGTGGTAGGCCTTGCCGGGCATCTCGCCCGCTTCGAAGTGGGTCGCCAGCGCGTCGACCACCAGGTGCAGGCGGCGACGCCCGAGGCGCTCCAGCGTCTCCCCGAGGCGGCGGTGCAGCCGCACCCGCTCGTCGCCGGCGATCTCGCGGTCGACGATCTCGCGGATGCGCGCCTGGGCCGCGTCGACGTGCAGCACGTTCTCGACCCGCCGCTCGCGGACCAGCCCGGAGGTGACGAGCTCCTCGGCCGCGGTGGTGACCGTCTGCTCGCCCATGTCGAGCACCTGGCCCACGGCCTCGGTGGAGAGCTCCTGGCGGGCGAGCGCCAGGAGCTTGAGGAGCACCACCGCGTTCGGACTGTGCCGCTGCACCTGCGCCAACAACGCGTCGCGCGCGCTGCGCGGGATGGGGAGGGTCAGGCGGTTGACCGCCATCTCGTCGGGCCGCAGCGCCCGCCGGCCCTCCTCGTCGGCGACGATCGCCCCTTCTTCGGCGAGGCCGCGCACCATCTCGACGACGAAGGCAGGGTTCCCCTCCGCCTCCCGATGCAGGCGGCGGGCGAGCGCGCGCACCGCGAGGCTGCCGCCGAGCAGCGTGCCGAGCAGCTCCTCGACCGCCTGCGGGCCGAGCGGCCCGAGGGCCAGTGCCGTGGGCCGCACGCCGGTGCTCGTGCCGGACACCAGCCCCCCGCCGAGCGCAGCGTCCTCGACGCGGGTGAGCAGGAAGAGCACCGGCTCGTCGGCCAGCGCGCGGGTGCCGCGCACGATGTACTCGACGAGCTCCAGGCTCGCGGGGTCCAGCCGATGCACGCCGTCGACCAGGATCACCCGCGGGCGCGTGCCGACGAGCAGGGACCGGACCGCGGCGTAGGCGGCGAACCGCTCGACGACGGCGTCGTCGCCGAACGCACCGAGGAGCGCGCGCAGGACCGAGGGCGGCTCCGCGGCCTCGGCGACCAACGCTTCGACGAGCGGCCGGCACGGGTCGAGCGCGCCCGGGGCGCCCGTGGTCGTGAGGCTGTGCACCGTCAGCCCGAGCCCCTCCGCCGCCCGCACCGCCTCCTGCACCAGGAGCGTGCGTCCCATCCCGGGGACACTCTCGACCACGACCACGCCACCGTGCCCCTCGGCGCAGGCCTGCACCGCAGCAAGCAAGGCCGCCCGCTCGGCGAGGCGGCCCACGGGCTGGTCGGGCCACCGCGCGAGGTTCGCCGTGGCCCGCGGCAGCGCATCGAGCGCGATGAGCACGTGCCGCGCGCTCGCGTAGCGGAGCTCGGGCTCCTTCTGGAGCAGCCGCACGCAGAGCTCGTCGAGGTCGGCCGGGATCGCCGGGTTGAGCTCGCGGGGGGGGCGCACGGCCCGGTGGAGGTGCTTGTCCAGGTAGCCCGCGAGCGTGCGGGCGTGGAACGGCCGCCGGCCGGTGAGCATCAGGTACAAGAGCGCGCCGAGGGAGTACAGGTCGGCCCGCGCGTCGACGTGGTCGCCGTTGATCTGCTCGGGCGACATCCACGCCACCGTGCCGAGCAGCTCGCCGTGGGAGGTGAGCTCTTCGTCGTCGTTGCCCGTCTCCTTGGCCACGCCGAAGTCCATGAGCACCGCGCCCCCGTCCGGCCGGACCATGACGTTGCCCGGCGTGAGGTCGCGGTGCACCAGGCCGCTGGCGTGGACGGCCTCGAGCGCCCGCGCCACGTCGCCGGCGACCCGACGGGTGCGCGCCCAGCGATCCTCGGCCGCGAGCGGCTCCCAGCCCTCGACCTCGACCCGCAGGTCGTGGCCGGCGAGGAGCTCCATGACGAACCAGTCGCGGCCTTCCCACCGACCGGTGTCGAGCACCCGGACGATGTTGGGGTGGTCGAGCCGGGCGAGCGCACGTTGCTCCCGACGGAATCGCTCCTCGACCTCGGCGAGCGCACCCGACCGCGGCCAGACGAGCTTGAGCGCGCCGGCGCGGCCGGCGTCGTCCCGCACCTCGACCACCACCGCCATCCCGCCCCGCCCGAGCGGACGTACGACCGTCCAATCGCCCAGGCGGGCGCCACTCTCCGGCATCGTACTCAGCGTGGTGTTGCTCACCGCCTCGTGCTTCTATACTCTTTCACCAACCCGAGGGGCGCGTGAAGCTCGAGGCGTATGCGTGGACCGACCCGGGTCCCGTGCGCGACAACAATGAGGACGCCTACCATCTTGACGAAGACGGTGGGCTCTTCATCGTCGCCGACGGAATGGGCGGGCACGCGGCGGGCGAGGTGGCGTCTCGAATCGCCGTCGACACCCTGACCGAGCTGTTGTCGGGCGACCTGCTCGATCCCGACGAGACGCGGCTGGATCGCCAGGTGGGCGACCCTGCCGACCTGTTGCGCGAGCGCCTCCGCTACGCGATGAACCAGGCCAGCGCGCGCATCCGACGCGAAGCCCAGGCCAACCCGGCGTGGGCGGGCATGGGCACGACGGTGGCGGTGCTCCTCATCGAAGGCGAGCAGGCGCACATCGCCCACGTGGGCGACTCGCGGGTGTACCTGGTCCGCGACGGGCGCATCTCGCGCCTCACGCGCGACCACACCGTGGTGCAGCAGGAGATCGACGCCGGTCGGCTCACGCCGGAGATGGCGCGGCGGGTCACCCACCGCAACTACCTCACGCAGTCGGTCGGCTACCATGGGCCGGTCGAGCCCGACACGATCACCCGCCCGGTGCTCCCGGGCGACCTGTTCCTGCTGTGCAGCGACGGCGTCACCGACCCGCTCGACGATCCGCACATCGCCGAGCTCGCGGGCGAGGCCGACCCCCCCGAGCTCGCGGAGCGCCTCGTCCGCGAAGCCATCGCCGGGGGCGGCGAAGACAACATCACCGCGCTCGTCGTCCGCGTCACCGACGAAGCATGAGCTCGCCCGCGGCCGGCGGCCCGCTGCAGGTGCTGTGCGACTGCCCGCACTGCCGCGTCGAGTCGGCGATGGTCGAGCTGGTCGACGCGATCGCGCGGATGCACCACGCCCGGTGCCGCATGTGTGGCCTGGAGCTCAGCAGCGGCACCACGGTGGCCGCGGGCCGCGTGTTCACCGACGCCGGAGCGGTCGAGCAGGCGCTCGCGGCGTGGGCGCACGAGGAGGGCGAGCCGGTAGAGGGCTTCGTCGCCGCAAACTTCTCAGGCTTGAACGCCGGCCAGGTCGCCGATGCGGTGCTCGCGGGCGCGCGCGTGCGCACGAGCTTCGACGTGGTGGCGTGGTTGTTCCGCAGCCGGACGGCCGGCGCCGTGGCGCTCGGGAGCCCCGGCGGCGACACCCACGCGGCCGCCGCCCGGGGCGACGGCGACGGCGCG
>SXOM01000092.1 GCA_005776735.1 Pseudomonadota bacterium | reverse complement strand
GCCTCGGCTCGGGTCCAGCCGGTCGCGGGGCGGCCCCCGACTACGCCCCGGGCGGCTCGGCGGGCGCCCACACCCGCACCGGCGCCGCCACCCCGCGCAAGCCGTGCTCCCCACGGTCCACGAGGTCGTGTGCACCGAGGCGACGGGCCGTGGCGTCGGCCACCAGCACGTCGACGTCGAGCCGGCGGGTGAGGCCCTCGACGCGCGCGGCCACGTTCACCACCTCGCCGATGACGGTGTACTCCATCCGCGACGCGGCCCCGACCGGACCCGCGATGACGCTGCCGCTGTTGACGCCGATCCCGGCGCGCAGGGGGCGCCCGTGCCGGACGCCCACCCGGTGCGTCGCGGCGGCCATGCGCACCGCGGCGCGGACGGCACGCTCGGCGTGGTCGGGCTGCTCGTGTGGCGCGTTGAAGATGGCGACGACCGCATCGCCGACGAACTTGTTCACCACCCCACCCTCCGCCTCGATGGCCTCCACCATGGCGGTGAGCCAGGCGTTGAGCAGGTCCACGAGCGCGCGGGGCTCCATCGACGCGGTGAGCGGGGTGAACCCGCGGAGGTCGGCGAACAGCACCGTCACCACGCGGGCCTCGCCCCGGGTCGAGAGCCGCCCGGCGAGCGCCGCCTCGGCGACCTCGGGCGTGACGAACCGCCCGAACGTCTGGCGCACCTTCTCGAGCTCGTGCGCGTGGGCCAGCGCTGCGACCACGCGGCGGTGACGCTCGTTCCACAAGAGGGCGAGGCCCGCCACCACCGCGAGGGCCGCGCCGGCGCGCACGTCGGTCCGCTCCCACCAACGCTCGGGGATGGTGAACGACAACGTCGCCGGGACCACGCTCCACCCGCTCCCCGCGGTCGACGCGGCGGCCTCGAGGCGGTGGGGGCCCGCCGTGAGGCCGGGGAGCTGCAGCGTGGGGTCGGCCACCGGGCTCGACCACTCCCCGTCGTCGAGGCGAAAACGGTACCGGGTGCGCGCGGGGTCCGGGGCACCGGAGAGGCCGAGCCGCACGCGCAGGAAGGTGTCGTCGGGGCCGAGCGCCGCGGCGTCCACCGGCACGCCGCGCGCTTCGAGGGACACCAGGTGGACGGTCGGCGCCTCCCGAGGGCGGCCGAGCTCCTCCGGACGCACCCAGAGGATGCCCTCCGCGGTCGCGGCGACGAGCCACTCCCCGAAGCGCGCCAGCCCCCGCGTGGAGAGGAACGACACCCGGGGGAGACCCGTCGCCTGGTCGAGCACCGCGGCGTTCGCCCCCACACGGAGCAGCCGGCCGGCGCTGGTGCTGACCCAGAGACCGTCCGGCCCGTCGGCGGACGACCGGGGCACCTCGCCCGGCACGAGCCCCGCCCAGGCGCGCCAACCCGCACCCCCGTCCACGAAGATGCCGCTGGCGCAGGCGAGCCAGCGCGCGTCGGGGAGCTCGTGGAGCGGGGCGCCCTCGCAGCCGGCGGGCGCCGGTCCGTCGTCCACCAGGGCGTCGGCCCCGAGCCGCCAGACGCGCCGCCGGCCGACGACGACGAGCGCACCGTCGCGCGTGCGGGAGAAGACCGGGTCCTCCACGTCGGCGGGGAGCGACCACTGCCGCTCCCCCGAGGCGGTCCACACGCGGTCGTGGTCGGAGCCCCACACGACCCCGGCGGCGTCGCGGCCGAAGTCCCACAGGGGCGGCTCGGGGCGGGTCTTCCGCCAGCCCGGCGGCTCCAGCGTCCAGGTGTCGGTGACGGTGCCCACCACGAGCTGGCCCGCGCCGTCCCGCTGCAGCGAGACGTAGTCGGGGTCCGCCGGCGTGGGGTGCGGCAGGCGTGTGGGCACGAGCGTCGCGTCGAGCGACCAGGCTCCCTGCCACCCGGCCACCAGGAGCTCACCGTCCTCGGCGAGGAGGTCGGCCACCGGCTCGATGCGCAGGTCGTCACCCGACCACAGCCGCACCCCGGCCTCGCCCAGCCGCACCAGGCCCCGCTTCCACACCGCCAGCCACACCGTCCCGTCACCGCCGACCGCCACCCCGCGGACCACGGTCCCGGGCAGCCCTTCGTTGGGACCGAACGCCTCCCAGGCGCCGTCGGGCGCCTGCAGTTGGGCGCCGTCGCCGCACCCCACCCCCAGCCGCGCGGCGGGCCCGCGGGCGAGCCCGGTGACGTAGCAGGGGCGCGCGAGGGGCACCGGCGTGCCGTCCGCGCGGAAGAGCCCGTCTTCCCGGCCCACCAGGAGCCCCCCCGGGTCGGCGAGGAACGCCCGGACCGGGTGGGGGTCCACCCGCACCGGCGCCCCCCCGCCCACCACGCGGAACAGGCCTTCGGCGGCGCCCACCCACACCCCGTCGCCGTCGGCGTGGACGGCGCGCGGGTGCCACCCCCCCGCTGGCGCCGGGAGCGCCGCCACGCCCCCGTCCCGAATCGTGTGGACCCCCGCGGCGCCGGCCGCCCACACCGCGCCGTCCGGCCCCACCGCCAACCCCGCGCGCACGTCGGGCTCGGGCACCTCCGCGACGCGGACCAGGCGCTCCCCCTCCTGCCGGTACAACGCGTCGGTACACTGCGCCCAGAGGGTGCCGGACAGGTTCGCGATCGCGGCGCAGCCGCCCGCCGACGTCACCCCGTCGAGCACCACGTCCTCGAATCTCGTTCCGTCGAACCTGGAAACCCCGCGTTCGGTCGCGACGTGCACCCGCCCTTCGGCGTCGAGCGCCACGCCGTACACCATCGCCGTGCTCAGCCCATCGGCGGCGCCCAGGCTCTCCGCCAGAAACCGCCCCGGGGGCTGGGCAGCGAGCGCGGCGACGACGAGCAGCACCGCCGGAGGTTCGCACTCCACGGTTGACCTGTCAAATCGACCGGGCGTCCGGGGTATGCTGCCCGCCCGACGAGGCCTGACGCCCGGTGCTCCTCACGCTCTCCATCGCCGTGGCCGCCCGCCCGGACGCCGCCGGCTTCGTCGACAGCCCCACGCGCCCGGTACGGTGCCACCACCTCGAGGGGCAGGCGGCGTTGTGCGACACGATCCTCGCCGCGGTGGAAGAGGCCTGGGACGCCCAGGTCGACGGGCTGGGGTTCCCGGCCCCGCCTGCCGACGCGGGCCGGGGCGGCAGCGATGCGTTGGACGTGTACCTGACCCACGACGGCACCGGCGGCGCGGGCGGCGCGTACGTGATCTGCGACGGCGAGGAGACCGCGCCGTGTGTCGACCTCGTCGCCGACGACGGCCTCGCATCCACGGCGACGTATGTCGTCATCGATCCGGACACCGACGCGGGGGTGCTCCGCGGCTACGCCCACCACGAGTTCAACCACGTGCTCCAATACGCGCTGGACTTCGAGGAGCCGTTCCTCGATGTTTGGGAGGGCACCGCAGTCGCCGCCGAAGCGTGGACCGACCCGGAGATGGTCCTCGACCCGGGACCGATCGACGACTACCAACAGAACGCGTGGGTGAGCCCGATCCTCCAGGACGGCTACTGGCTGCTGGACGAGTATGACAAGAACACCTGGTACGAGTACGGCGCCACCGTGTGGGTGCGGTGGCTCGACGCGCGCCACGGAGACGGCCACGGCAGCATCGGCCCGGCGTTGTGGCGGGCGATGGCGAACGACCCCGGCGACAACGAACCCGACGTGCTCGATGCGTGGGCCGAGCTCGCCGGCGCCGACTGGCGCGACGAGCTCCCCGACTTCGCCCGCGCGCGCGCCCGGCTCGGCACCGACGACGCCCCGGCGTGGGCCAGCTCCCTGGGTCGGCACGGGCAGGTCGACTGGCAAGACGATGGCGACCGGCTCAACGGCCATTGGTTTCCACGACACGCGCTGCAGCCGCTCGGGATGGTGTTCGTGGTGCACGCCGGCGACCTCCCCGTGGAGGTGTCGGGGACGTGTGTGCTCATCGACCTGGACGCGCCCGACGGCACCCCCGCGGCCGACCGGCTCGAGCCCGGCGACGGCGGCCGGTACGCGATCGTCGCGGTCCCCGACGACGCCTTCGACGCCGACGATGTGTTGGTTGCCGACGACTGCGCGGTGCAGTTCGGCGACGGGGGCGGCTGTGGGTGCGCGGCGGGCGACCCCGCGGGCGGTTGGCTGTGGGCCGCGGGCATGGCAGCGGGTCTCGCGGCGCGCCGGCGAGCGGCGCCCCGATGAACGACCTGCTCCTCTCCAGCGGCTTCCTGGCGTTTGCGCGCCATGTTGGCTTCCTGCAGGCGGTCGAGGCCGAGCGGGTGCCGGTCGACGCCGTGGTCGGCACCTCGTCGGGCGCGCTCGTCGGGGCCCTGTGGGCGGCAGGTGTGCCCGGCGCGGAGCTGGAGCGCCTCGTCGCCGGGCGGCGGCCGCTGGACCTGATGGGCCTGCACGCGGCACCGTGGCGGGGACTCTTCGTCCTGGAGCCGCTCGTGGCGTGGTTGCGGGAGCACCTGCCCCCCACCTTCGAGGAGCTGCCGCGGCCGTTCGCGGCGGGGGTGGCGGCGACAGACGGGACGCCGACGCTGTTGATGTCGGGCCCGCTGCCCGAAGCCGTGGCCGCATCGTGTGCCATCCCGTGGCTGTTCGTGCCCGTGGCCCACGGAGCGCAGCGGTGGCGGGACGGCGGCGTGGTCGACCGCCTGATGGTCGGGCCGTGGCGCGCGTGGCGGGGCGAGCGCCCGGGCCTCGCGCACGTGGTGGAGCGCACCGGCGGACGCGACGTGGACGTGGACCTCGCCGGCGTGCGCGTGGTGCGCACGCCGCGCTCCAGCGCGACGTTCTGGAGCCTCGGTGACGTCCCCGCGGCCGCCGCCGAGGCGCGCGCGCGGGCGTCGGCGGCGCTCGTCCACGCGCCCGGTTGAGCCCTTCCCAGGCCGGATCAACCCCGCGTGGCCATCCGCTCCCACACCGCTCGGGCCGCGACCTGCGCGCGCCCGTCGAGCGCCGCGAGGTCCACGCCGACGACCTGGCGGTCGCGGAGGCGCCACTCGCCGGCGATCATCACGTCCCGCACGAGGTGGCTCCCGAACCGGAAGACCAACGCCGCCGCGAGGTTCTCGACCGCGAGCGGGGGCCCCGGCGCAGGGTCGAGCACCACGAGGTCGGCGGCGTGCCCGGGTGCGATGCGGCCGAGCGTCACGCCGAGCTTCTGGCCGGCGAGCGATTGTCCCGCGTCCAGCGCCTGCATCCAACGCCCCGGTCCCCAGCCCACCGCGCCCTCCTGGCTGCGGAAGTACCCGGCCTGCAGCTCGGCGAGCATGTCGGCGCCGATGCCGTCGGTGCCGAGCGCCACGCGGTCGCCCATGCGCGCGAGCGGCGCGTAGCCGACGGCGTTGTTCATGTTGGACCGCGGTTGGTGGGTGAACCAGGCGCCCGCGGCGCCGGCGGCGCGGAGCTCGTCGTCGGCGAGGTGCACACCGTGCGCGAGGATCGACCCGGGCGGGAGCGCGTCGAGCGCGAGGAGCCGCCGCACCGCGCCCCGATCGTCGACCGCCTCCGCGACGTGGACGTGGAGTCCGACCCCCGCCGCCCTGGCCAGGTCCGCGCACGCCCGCAGGCGTTGGTCCGACAAGGTGATCGCGGCGTGCGCCCCCACCATCGTCGCCGACATCGGGCCGGCACCCCGGGCGAGCTGCCGTTCGGTCTCCCGCAAGCCGGCGCGTGCCCCGTCCGGCCCGTTGCGGTCGGTCACCTCGTAGGCCAGCACCCGGCGCAGCCCAAGGCGCCCGAGCGCGTCGTCGAGCACCCCCAGGCTGCCCTCGATGGCGTTGGGCGACGCGTGGTGGTCGATGATCGTGGTGACGCCCCGACGCAGCGCGTCGACGCCGCCGACCAGCGCGGAGACCTCGATGCTGTCGAGGTCCAACGCCCGGTCGAGGCGCCACCACACGAGCTCCAGCATGTGGGTGAAGCTCCGCGGGACCTCTGGCAAAAACGGCATCCCCGTCGCGAGGGCCGAGTACAGGTGGTGGTGCGCGCACACCAGGCCCGGCATGAGCCAGCGCCCGGCGAGGTCCACGCGGTCGGCGCCCTCGAGTTGCCCGCCGACCTCGGTGATCACGCCGCCTTCGACGCGGACGTCGGCGCGGCGGACACGGTCGGGGTCGAGGCAGAGGGCGTCGGCGAGGATCATACGGAGAGTCTATCGGGCGCCACGCCGCGACCGGCCCGAAGGCGGCCGAGGCCGGCGCGTGGCGCGCGGCCCTGAGGCCGTGCCCGGCGCGCCGTGCACGATTCGCGGCGTTTGCCTGTCCGGCCGCGCCGCGCGAGGCGG
>SXOM01000616.1 GCA_005776735.1 Pseudomonadota bacterium | reverse complement strand
TGGGCGGACGCCGGCCGGCTGGACGCGCTGTCGGCGGCGCCGAGGAGCCGCCCGGCGAGCTCCAGGTCGACCGCCCGGGTGCGCGCAAGGTGCGCGGCAGCGCCGTACAGCACCGCCTTGGCCTCGCCCGACGCGGCCAACGCGGCCGCTTCGATCTCCGCGACCACGCCCTGCCACGCGGCGCGCGCGTCGGCCGGAGGGGTCCACGCCAACATCGCCGAGGGCGCCGACGGCTCGTGGCCGAGCACCGGCGCGCCCGCCGGGAGCTCCTCGGTGGCCTGGGCCGACACGACCTCGGTCGGCATCGCGTCTTCGGCGGCGAAGTTGGGGAGCAACTGCAACCCGATGGGCGGCGCCGGCGGCTCGTCGTCGGGGATGAACGTGGGCGACGACACGACCACCGGGGGCGGCGGCTCGTGCAGCTCGGGTTCGGCCGCCACCGGCACCATCGGCACCTCGGCGGACTGCAGGTCTTCGGCCGCGACCAGGGCCGGCGCCGGCTCGGGCGCCGCTTCGGGCTCGGGCGCAGGCGGCTCGGCCACCACCGCCACCTCGGGCGCTGCCTCGACCACCGGCGCTGCGACCGCGACCGGCTCGGGTTCGACCACCACGACCGGCTCCGGCTCGGCCGCGACGACCGGCTCGGCCGCCGGCATCGGCGTGAGCACGACGGGCTCGGGCGGGGCGGCGGGCTCGGCCGCGACCAGGGCGTCGGCGGCGTCTTCTTCGGCGAGGAGCTCGGCGCGGCTCTTGCGCTTGTACACCCGCGTGGCCTGGTCCTGCATCTGGCGGGCGGCCTTGCGTGCTTCGGCCTCGAGGGCGGCCTGGCGCGCGTCTTCGGCGGCCTTGGCCTCGTCGGCCTTGCGCTGCGCCTCGGCGCGACGCTTCTCCTCGGCGGCGGCCGCGGCGGCAGCCTTCTTCGCCTCTTCGGCGGCCTTGGCCTCGGCCTTCTTGGCCTCCTCCGCCTTCTTGGCCTCCTCGGCCTTGCGCGCGTCCTCGGCCTTCTTGGCTTCGGCGGCGGCCTTCACCTCGGCCGCCTTCTTCTCCTCGGCAGCGCGGCGCTCCGCGTCCTTGGCGGCGGCCTGGTCGTCCCAGTCCGAGCCGGTGTTGAAGAAGTCGTCCTCGAGGTCGCCAAAACCTTGGTCGTTCGAGTTCTTCCGGGACATCAGCACTCCTTGGACGGACAGGCCGGGGAATGTAACCAGTCTCGGTGCCCCGCCGCGACCCGCGCGCGCGTCAGGCGGTTGTGTGGACGCAGCGGGGAGGCCGAGGAGGGCGGGCGGGCGCCCCGCGACCGGCGGGACGGCGGCAGGGTCCGGCGGGCGCCCGGCACCCGGTGCGACGCGCGCCGGACCCCGAGTCCTCCGGGACCGGTCGCGGCGCGTCGCCCTACGGCTTGACCGGCAACGCCGCGAGGATGAACTTCACGTCGTCGTCGTCGAACGAGAACCCGCCGCCCGCGTAGCCCGCGACGTACCCGTGGCGGGCGCCCATGATCACGCTGTCGAGGCCGGCCTCGAAGTAGACGTGGCGCCACGGCATGACCCGGGCGTTGAGCTGCAGGTTGGGCGTGCCGTCCATCAGCGGGTAGCTGCCGTAGGTGAAGTCGAAGAGGTCGACGCCGAGCATCAGCTTGTCGTCGGCGAAGTAGTAGTCGAAGCCGACACCGCCGGAGTTGTCCTTCAGGCCGAACCGGAGCACCGCGTCGTGCCACCGCCGCGCGAACTGGAACGACATGCGGAAGCCGGGCTTGACGACGATCTCCTCGTAGGAGGAGCCGAAGTCGGGGAAGACGTGCGTCTCGGTGCTGATGTCGCCGAGCGGGTGGCCGGCGAGCTCGAACTCGTACCAGTGGTCCTCGGCGGGGAGGAGCCGCACGCCGACGCCGTTGCGGGTGCGGCCCGACACCGGGTTGTCGGCCAGGGTGGCGCTCGTCGGGTCGCTGCCGAAGTAGACGTCGCCCCGGTAGTAGACCTCGGTGCGGACACGCGACGCGTCGCCGATGAGCGCGTTGACCTGCTGCAACGTGTCGTTCACCGAGTCGATCGTGCTGCTGTCCTTGAGCAGCTTGCCCACCGTGCCCTCGCCGCGCTCCAGCCCGCCGGTGATCGACTCGACGTGCGCGAGCGTCTGGTCGAGCTTCTCGGTGGCGGACTGGATGGCGGCGAGCTCGGCGTCGACGTCCTTGCCGGTGGAGTCGACGATGACCTTGAGCGACTCGGAGACCTCGCGCAGGTTCTGGGCCAGCACCGCGATGTCGTCGGAATTGTTGGAGGCCAGGGCGTTGAGCTGCTCCGACAGGAGGCGCACGTTCTGGATGGTGAGCAGGAGCTCCTGCTTGGTGGTCTCGTCCTCGGTGATGGCGCGGACGTTGGAGGTGATGACCTTGATGTCGCCCGCGATGTCGTTGACCTGGCGGGTGACCCGCTCGAGGTCGGGCGGCATGTCGCCCACGGTGATCGCGTCGCCGGCGGTCAGGAGCGTGGGGCTCGTGCCGGGCGTGATGCGGATGCTCTTGTCGCCGAGCAGACCCTCGGACTTCAGGCTCGCCACGCTGTCGGCGGGGAGCTCGACGTGGTCCATCACCGCGAGCGTGAGGTGGGCGACGCCCCCCTGCAGCTCGACCGACTCGACGTGCCCGACCCGCACCCCCGCGATGCGGACGGGCGAGGTGGCGTACAGCCCCTCCGCCGTGGGGAAGTCGGCGTAGATGAGGTAGGGTTCGCCGGACTCGCCGGGCCGGTCGTCGACCTGGGTGATCGACCAGCCGACGCCCCCGAGCACGAGGAGGGTGAACAGGCCGACGCGGAACTCGGTGCTGAAGCGGAACATGGACCGCCGCGAGCATATCCGGCCTCGCCGATTCCGGATACGCGGGCGGGGTGCTGACGCTCTGGGCCCTGTGTTCGCCTGCCCTCGCCGCCAGTTGGGACCCCGACCTGCGCTGGCGCACGCTGCACACCGCGCACTTCGAGATCACCTTCCACGACGGCGAGGAGCGGCTCGCCGAGCAGATGGCGGTCGAGGCCGAACAGGCCTGGGCGGACCTCACCGAGGAGCTCGACCACACGCCGCGCCAGAAGGTGCACGTGGTGCTGGTGGACTGGACCGACCAGGCCAACGGCATGGCCCAGACCACGCCGGTCAACCAGATCACCATCTACGTCACCGCTCCCGGCGCCGACTCCACGCTGTCGCTCTACGAAGACTGGAACGAAGGCATCTTCGTCCACGAGCTCACCCACATCCTGCACATGGACACGGTGCGTGGTCTGCCCCGGGCGGCGCGGTTCCTCTTCGGCTCGATGATCTCGACCCACCAGCTCGCCCCGTCGTGGACGGTCGAAGGCCTCGCCACCTTCCAGGAGACGCGGCAGACCACCGGCGGGCGCGGCCGCAACGCCACCGTCGACATGATCAAGCGCGCCGCGGTCCTCGAGGACCGCTTCCCGCCGCTGGGCAACCTCGACGGCTTCCAGGCCACCTGGCCCGGCGGCAACCTCCGCTACCTGTTCGGCCAGGACTTCATGCAGTTCATCGCCGACACCCGCGGCGCCGACAAGTGGACGGAGTGGGTGCAACGGTACGGTGCGAGCATCCCGTTCTTCCTCGCCGCGAAGCGCACGTTCGGGGACAGTTTCCACACGTTGTACACCGAGTGGCGGGCCGAGCTCGATCGCCGCTACCGCGCCCAGGCCGACGCGGTGGCCGCCGAAGGCGAGACCCTCCTGGTCGCCCAGAGCCCCGACGGCGTGTCGTGCGGGTCTCCGGCCTGGAACCCGGTCACCGGCGACCTGTGGTACTCGTGCGTCGACCCGCGTCGGGGCAGCGCCATCTGGCGACAGGACGGCGGCACCGGCACGCCGGTGCGCGCCCGGGCCGGCAAGTACGCCGAAGACCTGCAATGGCGCGCCGACGGCCGGGCGTTCCTCTACACCTCGTCGCACACCCACGAGCTGTACTCGGTGGTCGACGACATCTACCTCTACGAGATCGACGCCCGCCAGACGCGCGCGCTCACCAGCGGCAAGCGCGTCCGCGACGCGGCGTTCGGGCCCGGCGGCACGCGCATCGTGGCGGTCACCAACGAGCTGCAGGACAACCAGCTCGCCGAGCTGACCGTCGACCAGCGCCTCCTCCCGCTCGGCAAGGCGGCGCCGGGAACGCAGTTGTCCACGCCGCGGCCTTCGCCCGACGGGCGGTTGTTGGCGCTGAGCGTCTGGGCCGACGGGCAGCGCGACCTGTGGTTGTACACGGCGGACGGCGCGCCGTGGCGGCGCCTCACGTGGGACAGCGCCCTGGACACCGCGCCGGCGTGGAGCGCCGACGGCCGCACGCTCTACTTCAGCTCCGACCGCTCGGGCATCCCGAACATCTACGCCATCGACGTCGAGCGCGAGCGCCTGTGGCGCGTCACCAACGTGCTCAGCGGCGCCTATGCGCCGGCGCTGAGCCCCGGCGGCAGCACCCTCGCGGTGGTGCTCTACCGCGCCGAGGGTGCGCGCATCGCGACGCTCCCGGTGGACCGCACCACGTGGAAGGACCTCGGCCCCCTCCCCGCCTACGAACCCGGCGCCCCCGCCCTCGTGGCGGCGCCGCCGTATGTGCCCGGGCCCCGCCTGGAACCCGAGCCCGAGCCGATCGTCGGCCGCGCGGCCCGCGAAGAGGCCCGCGCCCGCCGCGCCGCCGCCGACGCCCGCGAAGCCG
>SXOM01000615.1 GCA_005776735.1 Pseudomonadota bacterium | reverse complement strand
GCTCGCCGGGCTCGCCGCCGCCCGCGCGGCGGCGACCCGACGGGTGGCCGTGCCCGCGACGCTCGCGGCCGCCGTGTGGGTGGCATGGACCGATCTCGGCACCGGGCGCCTGGTGACCCGACACCTGGGCGCGCTCGTGGCCCACCCGGGGACCACGCTCCTCGGGGCCGACCTTCCCGGCGGACCCTGGGGGCGCGTCGAGTCCACCTCCCGCGTGGCGCTGGTGCTCCACGCGACGCCCGAACAATCGGATTCCCGCCCGTGGTTCCTGGACTACCTGGTGGACGAGGTGCCGGAGGGCGGCAGCTTCACCTTCGCCGACATCGGGGTGGTCGGGTACGCCCTCAACGGCGCCGACCTGTGGGACCTCCGCGGCCTCACCTGGCCCGGCGCCACCGCGCTCCTCAACGCCCCCCGCGGCGACGCGGGCGCGACCGCCGCCCTCGCCGCGGAGCTCGGGCAGGCTCCGCCCGACCTGCTGGCGCTCACGTGCGCGCAGGGGCGGCCCTCCGGTCGGGTCGAGATGGCGCTGTCCGAGAGCGGCTTCCTCGATCAGGGCTACTACTACGTCGGCGCCGACGCCTACTTCGCGCCCGCCGGGCTCGACCTGTGCGTGTATCGGCGCATCGGTTCGCGGGCGCCGCCGGCCGCCGTCGTGGCGGCGCGACGCGCCCGTTTGGCGCGGGAGATGCCGCACCTGTTCGGGGAGTGACGGCGGGATACGCCAGCGCCGATGCCCTCCTCGACCCGTAGAGGCTTCCTCCAGGCCGTGCTCGGCACTGGCGCGGCGGCCGCCTTCGTTCCCGACGCCCTCGCGGCGCCGGCATCCGCTTCCGCGACCCCCACGCCGCCTACCCCCGTGTGGGTCAACGGCGCCGCGCGCGAGCTCCAGGTACCCGGCACCGCCCGCACGCTCGACGTCGTACGCGACACGCTCGGCCTGACCGGTACCAAGGAGGGCTGCGGGCACGGCGCGTGCGGGGCCTGCACCGTCCTGGTCGACGGCGCGCCCGTCGTGAGCTGCCTGCACGCCGCCACCAGCCTGCACGGCAAGAAGCTCGACACGATCGAGGGCCTGGGCACCGCCACCGCCTTGCACCCGGTCCAGCGGGCCTTCGCCGCCGAGGATGCGCTCCAGTGCGGGTACTGCACCCCCGGGTTCGTGCTCGAAGCCACCGCCTTCTACGCGAAGTGGCGCGCCGAACGTGGCACGGCCGAGCCCGATCGCACCACCATCGCCGACGCCCTCGCCGGCCACCTGTGCCGCTGCGGGGCCTACGACGCCATCTTCCGCGCGGTCGCCGGCGCCTGCGCCGGTCGCTACGACACCGACACCGGCCCGCCCCCCCGCGTCGACGCGGTCGAGAAGGTCACCGGCGCCGCGAAGTACACCGTCGACGTGGTCGTGCCCGGCCAGGTCCGGGGCGGGTTCGTCCGCTCCCCGCACGCGCACGCGCGCCTGGTCGGCATCGACTTCGCGCCGGCGCTCGCCCTCCCTCGGGTGCGCGGGGCCCACGCGTTGATGGCACAGGGCCACCGCGCCCGCTTCGTCGGCCAGGAGGTCGCCATCGTGGCCGCCGACGACGCCGACGCGCTCCACGCGGCCCTGGCGGCGGTCAAGGTCACCTGGGAGGTCCTCCCGGCCGCGCCGACCTTCGACGGCGCCATGGCCGAGGGCGCGCCGCGCGTCTTCGAAGGGCGCGAGAAGGCCCCTTCCGCGGCCGAGCTCCCCACGCCCGAGGTCGCGTGGACGGGCAACGCGCGCGGGCCACTCTCGGTGACCGTGCTCATGAACGAAGCGGGAGCCGACCGCGCGGTCGCCGACCCGGCAAACGTCGTGGTGACCGAGCGGGTGCGCACCGCCACCCAGTGCCACACCGCGCTCGAGCCACACGCCTGCCTCGCGGTGTGGCGCGACAACGGGGTGGACGTGTACCTGTCCACCCAGGCCGTGAACTACGTCGCGGACGAGATCGCCGAACACTTCGGCCTCACTCGCGACCGTGTGCGGGTGCACACCGCCTACGTGGGCGGCGGCTTCGGCGCCAAGGCGGTGTACGACGTGCAGATCGGCGCGTGCATCGAGCTGGCGCGGCAGCTCGGCGCGCCGGTGCGTGTGGCGTTGGACCGCCACGAAGAGCTCACGGTGGCCCTGCGCGCCGGCCAGCGGGCGGTGCTCCGGCTGGCGGCCACGGCCGCCGGCAAGCCGGCGGGCCTCGTGCTCGACGCCTGGGGCGACGGCGGGGCCTGCGTGGGCAACAGCATGGGCATCTTCGCGCGCCTGTTGTACCCCTACGCGCAGAAGCGGGTCCGCGAGTGGGACGTCGCGAGCCACTCGCCGCCCACGCGCGCGATGCGCGGGCCCGGCGGCCCGGCCGGCCACTTCGTGCTCGAGTCGGCGATGGACTCCCTCGCGGCCAGGCTCGGAAAGGACCCCCTCGCGCTCCGCCGCGCGTGGGACCCCAACCCCGAGCGCAACCGGCTCTACGATCGTGTCGCCGCCCTCCCGATGTGGACGGGACGACCCACTACGCCCGACACCGGGCGTTTCCGGCGCGGGGTCGGCCTCGCGTCGGGGGTGTGGATGTACTTCATCCAGTCCGACACCGAGGTGCACCTCGAGACGGCGCCCGACGCGTTCGTGCTCCGCTGCGCCACCCAGGACATCGGCAACGGCTCGCGCACGGTCATGGCGGAGACCGCCGCACGCGCGCTCGGGGTGCCACGTGCCCTGGTCCGCGTCGAGATCGGCGAGTCGGGCTACCCGACCGGGCCGATGGCGGCGGGCAGCCGGTCGGTCGCGTCGTTGGTGCCGGCCGTGCAACATGCCGTCCAGCAGCTCACCGCCGATCTCGCGCGCACCGCCGGCCGGGCCCGGGGCCTCCAGTCCGCCAAGGCGGCGCCTGGGGGGGTGGCCCACGCCGGCGGCCTCGTCCCGTGGGCGGAGCTGTTGCCCACGTTCCCGCGTACCAGCCGGGTCGGGCGGCGCCTCGCCGACGACATCCCCTACTTCCTCCCGTTCGCCATCGAGGGCACCTCGGTCGGCAAGCGGCTCGGCGTGGCCGTGCAGCTCGCCGAGGTCGAGGTCGACACCCGGCTCGGCCGCACGCGCGTCACGCGCACCTGGTCGGGGTTCGGCATCGGCCGCATCGCGACCCCGGTCCTCGCGCGCAGCCAGGCGTGCGGGGGCGTGATCATGGGCATCGGCGCTGCGTTGTACGAGGAGCGCCTGCTCGACCCCGTGACCGGCGGCCTGGTCTCCTCCAACCACGAAGACTACCGCATCCCCGGCATCGCCGACGTCCCGGAGATGGAGGTGGTGTTCGACGAGGACGGGTTCGACGACGTCGCCTCCGGCGGCATCGGCCTGGCGGAGCTGTGCACCGTCCCGGTCGCCGCGAGCATCGCCTCGGCCATCCACAACGCCACCGGCTGGGCTCCGCGCGAGCTGCCCGTCCGCCCTGACCGCCTGCTCGCCGGGGTG